>DASRMJ010000256.1:0-3472 GCA_035647995.1 Thermoleophilia bacterium
GCCCTGACCCGCGCCAGAGCGCGGGTCAGGGCGATACTTTCAGCCTTCTGTTCCTGTTCTTTGACGGTCAGGTGTTCTGCGCTCGCATCGCCGAAGTCCAGCGGCACGAGCACGGCATCGTCCTGCAGCGCCGCGCCGGCATCCTCCGCCAAGTCGGGGTGCGAGGCCACAAGAGCCTGTTGGAGAGCGCGCTGCTCCCACCAGGTCACCGCCCACGTGCCGACTGGATACAGCAGAACCAGCAATCCACCCAAGATGAGCAGATTGGATATGCGACGCCTCCACTTGAGGCCCCGCGTAGCGGGTCTTCCCACCGGCGCTCCTAGCTCAGGCCCGCGCTGTAGGGGCGCGCGGAGGTCGATTTTTCAGTCCTGCGCAAGTACTTTTCCCAAGCCCTGCGCACCCTAACCGGAGGAAGCGCACGCAGTGGCTCTCCCCGGAGCAGGCGGGCGGGGTTGTCCACGGTCAGAGACTGGACATCGGCGCCCGGAGCCCACGCGCGCATCAGACGCAGCCCCTCCGCCATCGATGCCGGGCGCCCCGAGCCGTAGTGCGCGTCACTCGCCAGCATGGCAAAGCGTCCGGCGGCGAGCAGGCGGAGGAAGGTCTTGCGCGAAGCACTTCCAAAGGTGCCGAGTAGGCTCGGCAGCGTGCCCTGCGCCACCGCGCCGATGCGCAGGAGTTCCTCGAGCACCGCGGGATCCCGCTGCACCCGGTCGTTCCGTTCCGGATGCGCCAGCACAGGAAGCAGACCCTGGAGTCTCCATCGGAACACCGCGTCCTGGGCGCCCAGAGGCCAGCCCGAGTACGGCAGCTCCACCAGGATCGCCCGCGACCGAGGGCCGAGCGTCAGATCGTTGAGCTCCGACACGTCGAGCGAGGAGGCGAAGGAGAACGAGAGTTCGTAGCCAAGATGAAGACGGAGTGGGATCTGGGCCTCCGAGAGGGCACTCTCCAACTCGGTGAGGGCTCCGCGACCCATGGTCAGCGACCGGTCGCCCCGTTCCCTCGCGTGAGGCGTGCAGACGACCTCCCGCACACCGTCGTCGACGGCGGAGCGGGCCAAGCTGATGGCTTCAGACATATCGGAGGCCCCGTCGTCCAGACCGGGAAGCACGTGCGAGTGGGTGTCGATCATGTGTGGGTACCCCTAAGACGCCCAGACGGCGCCGATTTTCGGTTGGCGTGCTCTATGCTAGAGCAAACTCGCCGCTTCGCCCACCCTGGCGGGATATGGAAGTCGCATATGCCGGACATGGATACCGACTTGAGTAACTCGGAAGCGGGACCGACGTTCTGAACCAGGCGAGACCATCGACCCGCGGCTGGCCGACACGCAGGGACGGAAGGACGGAAGACAGATGCCGAGCTTCGACACTATAAGCGAGTGGGTGCTCGCCAACCTCTACGTGGTGGGTACGGCCACCGGCGCCGTCGTCCTGGCGGCGATCTTGATCGTCCTGCTCGCGAAGCGACGCGGGCGCGATGCACACGGTGGCACGACGATGCTCGAGGCCAAGCCTGTGTATCCCCGGCTGGACCTGCCGACATCGGTGCCCGCCGGCACCGGCCGAGATGAGTTCGAGTATCGCGACGCGAGTGCCGATCGGGATGCGAGCGCGGTCTGGGACACGAGTGCCTATCGGGACGCGAGCTCAGCCCTGGGTGACGCGGTCACGCACACGCCCGGCGGAGGCGCCGCCGAGGCGGCCGGATCCGGCTCCGCCGGCGCAGAAGCAGCTCTCCCGGAAGGAGCCGACGACCTGCCCTACATGCCGCCACCGAACCCGCACGTCAACCACGTCCGCGACATCGTCCAAGACCTGATCCAGGGACCGGGAGACATCACCGGCGCCGAGCTTCGACGGCTGGATCTCATTCGACCGGAGAGGGTCTTGGAGGTGGCCGCCGAGCTGGATGCCGGCCTCGGCGGCCGAGGCAAGGAGGCCCTACGGACCCGTCTGGCGCAGATCTCGCGGTACGCTGAACTGCTCATGCCGGCAGAAGCGGCGCCGGACGTCTTCGCGGCGGATTTCGGCAGACCGGTGCCCGCGACGCCCGACGGAAGCGTCTCCCAGCCCCACGACGACCTCGTCGGAGCCGCAGCGGAGCGGAGCTACGGGTACGGAGCTGAGTTGATGCTGGACCCCGAGTTGTCCCTGCTGGCGGACGAGCCGGAGCCCGCGGTCGCGCCCGCGCCGACGCCCGTGATCGGGGAGGCGGCTTTCATCGACGCCATGCCGGAGCCGACGGCCGAGGATCGCCCGCCCCAAGATCAGGAAGAAGAAGCCTGGCAACCCACGGTGGTGGACAAGACAGCCGACGACTGGCGCGTCGAAGCGATCACCGAGGACGAGGGGCCGTGGCAACCCGCCGCACCCAGCGATGGTGCCGATCCGTGGGCGGCCGCGGTGGCCGAGGAAGCCGGCACATGGGGGATCGCTGAGACCGAGGAAGCCGGCGCGTGGAAAGTCGCCGATACCAAGGGGGCCGACGCAGTCCCGGCGGTAGACGAGGCCCCTACGCCCGACCTGCTCATGTCCCTCGGTGCCGCGGAACTGGGCCGGCTCTTCGCATCCACAGACGACAAGTCCCTGAAGCTCTCGATCATCGACGCCCTCGAGACCACGTGGACGCCGGAGACGATGACCGCTATCCAGGTTTGTCTCGATGACGCGGACCCGGAAGTCCAGGTGCACGCCCTCGAAGCCGCGGAGCGCCTTCTGGGGCGGCTGTAGCCGCGGCTCAGCGGCGGCTCAGATCAGGATCGTGCGCGCCGCGTGGACCACGCGCTCGCTGTCGAGCCCGTGCCTCCAGGCCACGAACGGGGCCCTCTTCGCCAGATCTAAGGGTTGCGCGAGGAGATTCGATCCATCGAGGGAAACGGCCCCTCCACCCGATTCGGCCACCATCAGAAGGCCGCCGGCGATGTCCACCGAGCGCGACGGCACCGGCGCGAAGAGCACGTCCGCGGTCCCGGCGCTGAGATGGCACAGGCAGAGCGCGAGAGAGCCGATCTGACGGATCCTCATCTCGGGTCCGGCGCCCGCGCCGGCGAGGCGGGCCAGATCGCTGTAGGCGAAGGTGTGCCCGTGGGGCCGGCCCGCCTCCAAGAGCACCACTTCGACCTGGCGGTCCCAACGAGCGTCTTCACACGAGGCCGAGTGGACCGCGGCCCGATCCATCCCGGACGCCACCTGTGCCGTCCCGCGAGACGAGACGAAACCGGCTCCCCTCAGAGCCGCGTGCACGCCGGTGCGAGAATAGTCGGCGACGTAGCCCAGCTCGACATCTCCCAAGGTCCCGCCGCGGGCGAGGGCGAACGCGGCGCAGTAGGGAGGGAGTCCCCGCTTCGCATTGAGACTGCCGTCCACCGGGTCGATCACCACCAGCGCGCTACCCTTGGGGCCGGGTATCACGCCCGCCTCCTCCGACACGACACCGTATGACTCAGGCGCGAAGGCCTGCAAAG
>DASRMJ010000257.1:0-3164 GCA_035647995.1 Thermoleophilia bacterium
CCTTGTCGAAGAGCACCGCCTTCCCGCCGTGGAAGCGACGGGCCACGCCGCCGAGCTCCAACTCCGGGTCTACCGAGGTGCGGACGCGCGCGAGCCTGCCCCGGGCGGCGAGCAGGTCCGCCACCTTCCGCAGGTCGTCGAGTCCGCGGCCGGCAAGATCGGCCACGGTGGAAGAGGACGGCTTCGGCGATCCGGTGGCCATCACAGCGAGTTAGGCAGGAACAGCGCCAGTTGCGGGAACACGACCAGCAGCAGCAGCACGATCACGTACGCGATCAGGAAGACCATCACGCCACGGAAGATGGTCTGGATGGGGATGTCAGGCACCAAGCCGCTCACGATGTACACGTTCACACCCACCGGCGGAGTCACGGCGCCCATGGTGGTCACCAGCGTCAGCATGACGGTGAACCAGATGGGGTCGTAGCCGAGGGCGACGGCCAGCGGGAAGAAGATCGGGATGGTGGCCACCAGGAAGCCGAGGGCATCCATGAGACAGCCGCCTATCAAGTAGATGAACAGCACGACGCCGAGTATCCCTATCGGCGGGATGGGGAGGCCGGTGGCCCATTCGGCCAGATCGAACGGGAGGCGCGTGACCGTGAGGAACTTGCCGAACAGCACCGCGCCGGTGATCAACAGCACCACCATGGCCGAGGTGCGCAGGGTCTCGCCGATGGCCAAGTGCAATCCCTTGAGCGACAAGGTGCGGCGGGCGAAACCGATGATGATGGCTCCGAACGCGCCGGCCGCTCCCGCCTGGGTGGGCGTGAACCAACCGGCGTAGAGGCCGCCGATCACTAGGGCGAAGAGGGCGATGGCCTCGACGACGCCCGTAAGCGACGTGAACTTCTCCTTCCAGGTGGTGGAGTCGGCGGGCGGGCCCAGGGTCGGGTTGCGGAAGGCGACCACGAAGACGGTCGCGAGTAGCAGGGCGGTGAGGATGACTCCGGGGATGATGTTCGCCAGGAACAGCTTCACGATCGACTGTTCAGTCTGGACTGCGATGATGATGAGCACCACGCTGGGCGGGATGACCACGCCCAGGGTCCCGCCGATGGCGACCGCGCCCGTGCTGAGCGCCCCGTCGTACTTGTAGCGTTTCATCTCGGGCAGGGCGACCGTGCCCATGGTGGCAGCCGTGGCCGAGTTCGATCCGCAGATGGCGGCGAAGCCCATGCTCGCAAGGATCGTCGTCGCCGCGAGACCTCCGGGAAGGCGCCCGACCCACTTGTGGGCGGCGTTGTAGAGGCGCTCGGTCACCCCGGAGTGGAACGTGATCTGGCCCATGAGGACGAAGAGCGGCACCACGCTCAGGCTGTAGGACGCGAACTGGCCCCATACGTTGGTGGCCATGATATGGAGCGAGACACCCGTGGTGAGCAGGTACGCATTACCGATGACGCCCGCGAGCAGCATTGCAAAGGCCACGGGGACGCGCAGCATCATGAGGACGAACATGAGGACGATGCCGAGGACGGCGACTGTAGTGGGGTTCATATCGGCCTACCAGGTGCCGGTGGTTTGACGGGGGAAGCACTCGCGGAGAGAGTGCAGGAAGTCCAAGACGAGTGCGATCACCAACCCGAGGCAGCCGATGGCGACCAAGTAGACCCACGGGTAGTAGACCACCTTCATGGTCTCCGATAGGGAGCCGCTCGCCCTCACAGTGCCCGCATAGATGAACATCTTGTAGCTGACGGCCCCGAACAACACCAGGGAGACCAGATGGACGCCGGCCTCGATGGCGGAGCGGGTCCGAACTCCGAACATCTTCACAAGAAGATCGATCGACACATGCTGTTTGTGCAGCTGGGTGTAGCCGAGCGAGAATGCGGCCGTGAGGGCCGCCAGCCAGCTAACCATCTCGAAGGTGCCGGTGAGCGGCTTCGCGAACGCGCGTAGGAAAGCGTCGAGCACCGTCACGAACATCATGCAAACGAGGGCCGCACCGGCTACTACGGCCATGCCCTTGTTGATCATCTCGTTGATCTTGTCGAGGTAGTGCATCAGGGGCCGTCCTCCGGACGCGGTGGTGGATGTGGGGGCCGGCCGGGCGACGCGCCCGGCCGGCCCCCCCCGAGAGTCAGGCGGAAAGCCTACTTGGTGGCGTTGGCGTCACGCAGCTCGTAAAGCTTGTCGAGGAAGCCCTGGCCGTCGAGACCTTTGGAGGCCATGTCGGCGATCCAAGCGTCGACCATCGGCTGGAGCTTCGTGTCCCACTCGGCCTTCTGGCCTTCGTCGAGTTCGACGATCTTGAGGCCTTGGGTTTCCTCAGCCCACTTGAGGGCGCCCCCGACGTTGTCGTTGTCGTGGTAGTTGCCGGTCCACAGGGCCATCTCACGACCGAGATCGTCGATGACTTTCTGGACTGGAGCCGGAAGCGCGTCGAAGGCGTCCTGCTTCATCACGGCCGCGAACGTCACGACCACAGTGGGGTAGTTGGTGACGTACTTGAGTTGCTCCGCGAGTTTGAAGTCTTGGAGCACTTCGCGCGAGGTCATCGTGCCTTCGATCAGGCCGGTCTGCACCGCTTCAGGCACCTCGTTCATCGGCATGCCTATGGGCGATGCGCCGAGGGCTTCAAGCACCGGCACGCCCGTGCCGGCGGCACGCAGCTTCATGCCCTTGAGGTCAGCGGCGTTGGCCACAGGCTTCTTGGTCTGGAGGTAGCCGGGCTCGGTGGTGAACATCGTGATCACTTTGAAGCCGTCATACTCGGCCGGCTTGAGCTCGGTGTAGAGGTCCCACAGGGTCAGGCTGCCCGTGGTGGAGTCGGGGAAGCCGACGGGAAGAGAGACGCCCGACGTCAGCGGGAAGCGTCCTGGGTCGTATGATGGGCAGCTCAGCCCGATGTCGGCTACGCCCTGCAGCACGCCGTCGTACATGTCGTTGGGGCCGAGCAGGGTGCCGCCGGGGAAGGTCTCGATGGTCACGACCCCGTTGGTCCGCTCATTGACCAGGCGCGCCCACTCGTCCATCTGCTTGCCGGGGAAGGTGCCGGAGGGCGCGAGAAGGCGTAGGTCAGCTTGAGGGGGTCCAGGCCGGCGAACTCATCGGCGGGAGCCATAGTCGTGTCGGTGCCGTCGGTGGACATGCCGGTTGTCGTCGTGTCGGCGGCCGCCGTCGTCGTGGTCGTGCCGCCCCCGCAGCCTACCGCCACC
>DASRMJ010000258.1:0-4688 GCA_035647995.1 Thermoleophilia bacterium
GCCTGGCTCGCGACCACCGTCACAACTGGGCGCATGGAGCTCTTCGCCAAGCTGGGCATCCTCCCCATGGGCATCGACTCGACCATCGCCGAGGTGATGCACGCGACCACCTACGGTGTCGACGCCGATCCCGTGAACATCCTTCTTACGGGACTCAAATGCTCACTCAGCGACTACGCGGGCATGCATCTGGGCACCGACCTCTCCGACGCCCTCTTCGGCACCCCGACTCCGCGCGTCAGCAGGGCCAACCTGGGGACGCTCCGCGTGGACTCCATCAACGTGGCCGTTCACGGTCACAACCCGGTGCTCTCGGACATCATCTGCGAAGTGGCCGTGGAGATGGACGAGGAGGCCAAAGCCGCGGGCGCGCCTGGCGGCTTCAACTTGGTGGGCGTCTGCTGCACGGGTATGGAGGTGCAGATGCGCCACGGCATCCCCTGGGCCACGAGTTCCCTCTCGCAGGAGTTGGTCATCACTACGGGCGCCCTCGAGGCCATGGTGGTCGACTACCAGTGTATCCAGCCCGCGATCGCCGATGTGGCCGCCTGCTACCACACCAAGGTCATCACCACGATGAGCATGGCCAAGATGCCGGGCGCGATCCACGTCGAGTTCACCGAGGAGCACGCCAAGGAGAACGCCCGCGAGATCCTGCGGCTGGCCATCGAGGCCTACCCGCAGCGCGATTCGAAGCGCGTGGACATCCCCGACATCACTTCCACCGCCTTCGCCGGGTTCAGCACCGAGACCATCGTCGGAGCCCTGGCCAAGGTGGACCCGGACGACCCGCTCAAGCCTCTCGTGGACAACATCGCCAACGGCAATATCCTGGGCGTCTGCCTGTTCGCCGGCTGCAACGACGTGAAGGTCACGCAGGACGAGAACTTCATCGTGCTGGCAAAAGCGTTGGCCAAGGAGAATGTGTTGTTGCTTGCCACCGGGTGCGCGTCGGGTGCCTTCGGGCGTCACGGCATCTTCACTCAGGAAGCTGTGGCTGAGTACGCGGGCGACGGCCTGAAGGCCGTGCTCACTGCTGTGGGCGAGGCCAACGGGCTGGGTGGACCGCTGCCACTGGCGCTCCACATGGGCTCGTGTGTAGACAACACCCGCGCGCTCGACGTGGCGGTGGCCGTGGCCAACTACCTCGGCGTCGATCTCGACAAGCTGCCGGTGGTAGCGACGGCGCCCGAAGAGGCTATGGAGAAAGCCGTGTCCATCGGCACCTGGGCTGTGACCATGGGCCTGCCCACGCACGTGGGTGTGGTGCCCCCGGTGTTGGGATCGGCGGCAGTGGCCGGGTTGCTCACCGCAGGCATCAAGGACGTCACCGGCGGCTGGTTCATCGTGGAGCCCGACCCGGAGGAGGCGGCCAGGAAGCTCATCGCGGCCATCGTGGAGCGACGTAAGGGGCTCAACCTGCCCGTTCCCGCGAGCGCAGCCGCGCTGGCGTAGGGGGTGGCCGAGATGACCGGCACCAGCACAGCAGCCGGCGCCGCGCGCAGCGCGGCGCCCCAAGAGATCTACGTCGTTCCCGCCCGCTGCACAGGCTGCCGCAGCTGTGAGATGGCGTGCGCGGTTGAGCACTCTCAATCGAAGAGTCTCTTCGGAGCGATCACCGAGACGCCGCCTCCGCGCCGGCGCATATACGTGGAAGCCGTGGACACGGTCGCCGTCCCCGTGGCCTGCCGACACTGCGATGAGGCGTTCTGCATGAACGCCTGCATCACGGGGGCCATCCGCCGCGATGCCCGGGGCTTCGTCGTGCTCGATGAATCACGCTGCATCGGCTGCAACTCGTGCATCATGCTCTGCCCCTTCGGGGTGATCCAGAAGGACGAAGCGCGCCATGTGGCGGCGAAGTGTGACCTTTGTCCCGACCTGCCTGGACCGGCCTGCGTCGCCGCCTGTCCCACCGACGCCCTTCGTTTCGAGGCGGCCGGCGACTTCTCGCGTGTGCGCCGCCGGGTTGCGGCAACGGTGGGGGCGGAGGCCGCGGGAGCTGCCGCGGGTGACTGCAGCGGAGGCGGCGCCGCCGGCGCCGCCTGACCCCGGGGAGGCGAGTCATGGCACGCCAGTACGTGATCGTGGGCGCTTCGGCGGCCGGCATCGGCGCGGCCGCGCGTTTACGCGAACTCGACCCCGAGGCCGTCATCACGGTGCTTGGGGAGGAGTCCCACTATGCATACTACCGCCCCTTGCTCCCCTACCTCATCGACGGACGCAAGACGCTCCACGACATTTCCTTCTGGCCCGAGCAGTGGTATGCAGAACAACGCATCCGACTCATTCTCGGGGCTCGCGGTCACCGGGTCGAGCCGGACCGCAAGGTTGTGGAACTCGATGACGGTCGTCGCTTTGACTACGACGCACTGCTGCTGGCTGTAGGCGCCTCCAGCCGCGTTCCGGACATCCCCGGTGTGGAGGCGCCCGGCGCCTATCCCCTGCGCACGGTGGCCGATGCCGAGGGCATCGCCGCCCGCGCGCGCGCAGCCCTCGGTCGTGCGCCCTCCGGCGGAGCCGAGGGCGCACACGCCGTTCTTCTTGGCGCCGGGCTCGTGAGCCTCAAGGCCGGCGAGCCCCTGATGAACCTGGGTGTGCGCTGTACCTTCGTGGTGGCCTCGGGTCACCCACTTTCGCGGGTTGTCGACGCACGGGTGGGTGAGATGGTGGCCGAGCGCCTGCGGGCCCGCGGCGCCCGCCTCCTTTTCGGGCGCGAGGTGAGCGCGATAACGCATGCTGCCGACGGCTCCGTCGCCGGAGTGACGCTCGACACGGGCGAGACCCTCGTGTGCGACCTGGTGATCGTGGGGAAAGGTGTCGCTCCCAATCTGGACACCGCGCAGCGCAGCGGCCTCGCCTGCCATCGGGGCGTACGCGCCGGTTCGTATCTGGAGACCACCGCCCCGGATGTGTACGCCGCCGGCGACTGCGTGGAGACCAAAGACGTCGTCACGGGAGGTCAGCAGGTGGCGGCGCTCTGGACCAACGCCGTGAGCATGGCCCACATCGCCGCGTACAACATGGTGCGCGGCCCGGAGCCGGCCCGGATGCGGCGGTTCCCGGGAGTCATCGGCACGATGAACTCGGGCGTCATCGCGGGAATCCCCATTGTAGCCCTCGGCCTCACCGACCCGGTGGGCGACCAGTACGAGACGGTGACGGCGGTCGAACGAGTGGCCGGATCCGACGATGCCGGCAGCACTCAAGGCCTGCGCAAGCTGGTTTTCGAAGCAGACAGACTGGTTGGAGCGATCTTCGCCGGACGGGTAGACCGGGCGGGCGTCTACCGCAGCTTCATCGAGACCGGCCTACCCTTGGGCCCGACCTTGCGGGCAGCCGCCGAGGCTGGCCGACTCACCTATGCCGATGTGCAGATGAGAGGACAGAAGCCGCCCTACGTCAACTACCTTCAGGCCTGAGCTCCTGGCCGGTCGTGGGAGTGCGGTTGAGCGGCTTGGACCGAGCTCAGGCGCTTGGACCGAGAACCTCTTGGAGCAGGGTCTGCGACTCCGCGAGAGCGTAGTCGCGGGCTTGGCGCCACTCGAAGGGCACGAGCATCCGAGGCTCGGGCTCGGACTCCGCGCCGGCGAAGTAGGCGAGGCTGCGGATGAGATGCACCAAGTTGTGGTCCACGCCGAGGATCTTTCGGGGCAGGGCCTGGACCGCCGGACGTACGTCGATTCCCGCGCGGTCGAGGAAGTAGAGATCGATGAAGTCCTTGCGGCTTCCCCGCTGACTCACGGCCACGAGTTTCATGCACGCGATATCGAGGAGCCCTGCCAACGGGATCGAGGGCGGCGCGCCCAGCGCGACTCCCGGGAAGCGCAGCGGTGGTTCGAGCAGCGGATATGGGTAGTGGAAGGAGCTCACCCGAACGCCGCCGATGCTCCCCACCAGGGTGCCCGCGCTTTCCAGATCGACGGTGGTAGGCCCGAGGGATCGGGCGGCATCGAGAACGCCGCCGGCCGACCAAGGGCGTTCCGAGAACAAGTCGAGGTCCAGTGACATGCGGTGGCCCAACTGTAGCGCGAGGGCAGTCTCACCGGCGAGATAGAAGTCGCGGAAGGCGTCCTCCCCCGCGATTCGGGACAGCAGTGACGCTGTGCGCCCGTCGAGGGCTTCGCTGTGCGGAAAGGCGGTCATCGGCTCACCGGAGGCTGCAGCCCGAGGAGGTTCGCCCACGCGCCCGCGACGCGCTCACTCAGCCTCCTGTCGCCGGACACCGTGCTCTCGATGAGCGAGCGCGGGTATCGCCGGAACATCCACGCCACGTGGTCCGGCCTGCCCGCTGTGAGCACACGGACGATCAAGAACACCGCGTCTCGCTCCTCGTCGATGTGGGCGGGGTCGGTGTCCCAGAGTAGAGGGGCCAGGTCCGGCCGCAACGCCTACCCCGCCGACGCCGGCGCGTCCGCCACCACAACCGGCACCTCAGTGTCTCGCGCGGGTACGTCCTTGAGGCCCACGAACAGCAGGCAGGTCGCCGCCAGCATAGCGATCAACACCATCAGCGACGGAGTGAACGAGCCCAGCCGACCGTCCAGCCAACCCATCCCGTAGATGAAGACCACCGACACCTGCATGGCCAGCACGAACATCCCGTTCGACGTGCCCTCGGGCGCCGGATGGGTGATCTCGGCGCCGTACTGGTAGAGCACGGGAGCGATTCCGATCATGAAGAGTCC
>DASRMJ010000259.1:0-2251 GCA_035647995.1 Thermoleophilia bacterium
TACACGTCACGGAGCACGACGGCCGACCGGAGGTCCACGTCCAACGCTTCGATACACGACCAAAGGAGCGCGTGCTCCTCGAACCCGTGCTCCGGGACCGGCGCGGACGCGGCCTCTTCGGATACCCGCTGAAGAGGGTCCCGCTGGATCTCACGCCTGCGCAGGTGGTCTATCCCAAGGTTCTTCGCGATCTGGAAGAGCCAGGTGGTGAACTTGGCCTTACCCTCGAATCTCGGGAGTCCCCGCGCCATGCGCAGGAATACCTCCTGCGTCAGATCCTGCGCGTCCGAAACGTCGCCGACGATCCGTTCCAGGTAGCCTTGGATTGGTCGGTAGTACGATCGGACGAGGGAATCGAGCGCCGATTCCTCACCTTGAGCCGCTTTGCGGACTACTTTGGGCGACGGCTGCTCCACTGTGTATCTCTTCCCCTTCTGAACCGTCAGACGATCGTGATCGCCTGAAGTTAGTGACGGGCCGGGCCGCAGTCGCCCCGGCGCCGCCGGTGCGGGCCGGCTCTCTACACCGCCGTCACGCGCCGCCCTCCGCAGAGGTCTCTGCCGGTCATCTCCGGAGGCACACTCACGCCGAGCAGGCTCAAGACGGTGGGCGCGATGTCAGACAGTCCGGCGCCGGAGCGCAAGAGGCATCCTTCCCTAAGGTACACCAAACGGACAGGGTTGGTGGTGTGTGCCGTGTTCGGCGTGCCGTCGGGGTAGAGCATGTACTCCGAGTTGCCGTGGTCGGAGGTGACGAGGACGTCGGCGTCCTTCTCGGCCAACGCGGCCAGGACACGCCCGAGACACTCGTCGACCACCTCTATCGCCTCGATGGTCGCGGCGAGGTCGCCGGTGTGCCCGACCATGTCGGGGTTCGCGAAGTTCAGCACGACGAAGTCGAGCGGCTCGCGTCTGAATGTCTCAACGAACAGCTCGGCGACCCCGCGGGCACTCATCTCCGGGCACTGGTCGTAGGTCTCGACATCCTTGGGGGACGGCACCAAGAGGTGCAGCTCGCCCGGCAACAGGTCCTCTCTGCCCCCGTTGAAGAAGAACGTGACGTGCGCGTACTTCTCGGTCTCGGCGATGTGGAGTTGGCGCAGACCCGCCCCACTCAGAACCTCTGCCAGGGTGTTCACGGGGGGGTCGTCGGGAAAGGCCACGGGGATGTCGAAGGATGACTCGTACTCGGTCATGCCGATGAAGTCGACGGCGGGGGGCCTCCCTCCCCGGTCGAACTCATCGAATCCCGGCTCGATGAACGCGCGGGTCAACTGCCTCGTGCGGTCGGGCCTGAAGTTGAAGAAGACGACCGTATCCCCATCACGCACTCGTGAGGCCGGATCCTCGTCGGTGACCACGGGCAGCACGAACTCGTCGGTGACCTCAGAGGCGTAGGACGCCGCCAGGCCCACACCGGCGTCCGCAGCGCGCGCGCCGATCCCATGGACCAGGGCGTCGTAGGCGATCTTCGTGCGCTCCCAACGTGAATCGCGGTCCATGGCGTAGTACCGCCCCACGATCGTGGCGATCACCCCGACGCCGGCGCCACACAGGAACGTCTCGAGATCGGCCAAGAACCCTTCGCCGGCGTGCGGAGACGTGTCCCGCCCGTCCAGGAACATGTGCAGGAAGACGTTGGCGTCGCCTTTCCGTCGCGCCAACTCGACGAGCGCATGGATGTGCTCGATCGCAGAGTGCACGCCACCATCAGAGAGAAGACCCATGAGGTGGATCGAGGCTCCACTCTTGGCCGCATCCTCGAAGGCCGACGCAAGCACGGGGTTCTCGAAGAAGGAACCGTCCTCCACGGCCTTGTTGATGCGTGTGAGGTCCTGATAGACGATGCGGCCCGAGCCGAGAGTGAGGTGTCCCACCTCGGAGTTGCCCATGACTCCCTCGGGTAGGCCCACTGCCACGCCGGCGGCCTCCAGAAGCACCCACGGGTACCGCGCGAGCAGGTCGTCGATCACCGGCGTCCGGGCTAGGGACGGCGCGTTCCCCGGTCCCGGTTCGGCATAGCCCCAGCCGTCGAGGACGATGAGGGCGACCGGCCGGCCGGCCGGCGAGGGCTGCGTCGAGCGAGCGGCATCCGCCTTGCCTTTCGGAACAACCGCCGGGCTGCCGGCCGCCCGAGCGCCCTCGGTCGCGCCACCCGCCACCGCGCCGCCCGCTGCCCGTCCGGCTGCGGGCGGGCCGGGGCCGGGCCCTTCGTTCTGAGCACGCCGAATCACAGAGCGGCGTCCACCAAC
>DASRMJ010000260.1:0-5613 GCA_035647995.1 Thermoleophilia bacterium
GACGGAGACGACGGGCGAGCCGAGCATCCCCGCCGCGGGCTCTTCGGTCGCGGGATGCGGCGTGGACGTCTCCCCGACGCCGGATCCCGCCGTTTCGGCCGACGAGCGAGCGTGACTCGCCAGCAGCCAAAGCATTACCAGCGCGGACCCCCCGAGGAGAACGATCCCGACTATGACGAGTGCGGTGGTGCTCACTTCACGTGGGCCCTGGTGTCGGTGGGGCCGCTCGGACCTCTCGGCGGGTGCGCTATCAGAGGGCGTCCGGGGACGGGACCGCCGCGGCTTCGAACCCGGCCTTCAACATCACCAGTTCGGCGCCGATCCTGATCACCTGGGAAGACGGGACCAGATAGGCTTCCTCTTCCTCCGTCTCCTCCTCCGAATCCTCGCGCAGGATCTCGAGACCCTTGATGGCGCCCGTCGCCGGGTCGACATAGTAGTCGCCCACGATGCCGACGAGGTCGCCCCGGTCGGTCATGACCAGTGTGTCTGTGACGTGCACATCGAGCTCGGCCACTTCCTCGAGGGCGATGTTCTGGGAGATGGGCTTGACGGATGCCGCCGTCTCGATCATGACTGCATCCTCACCGATGCTGAGGATGTCGGAGAAGGCCAGCACCTTCGCCTCATACACCCCGAGGTCGATGACCAGACCGGCGACCGTCGCGTTCTCGTCGATGAGCAGAGCGTCGACTTCGCCGACCACTGATGCGTCCTCAAGGCTGACGACCTCGAGGCCTAGGAAATCCTTGTCTATGCGTGCCATGTGGAGCCACTCCTCTTCGTCCCGCGGGGCGCATCCGCGCGCGGGCATAACGGTGTCGGGATCCTCTCCGCATCTTAACAGATGGCCTTCCCGTGTGGGGACGTGCCCCGGCCGGCACCGATGCTCGTGTGTTGGGCTGAAGAGCGCGTTCGGCCGCTACTCCGGAGGCTCGCCTCCGCCTCCCGCCCCGGAGTCTCGTCCAGGTTGGGGCGTCACTTTGCTTAAGTTTTCACAAGACCTGTGGTAGATTCCATTCTGCGGTGGTTTCGACGAGGGGGGGGAACCGCGCTCGGCACCGCGATGGCTCGTCAAGTCCATGGCGTCGGGGGTACGATCCACGTGAGATACGAAAAGAGCAGTGCACTGTACGCGGAGGCCCGTCGATACTTGCCCGGGGGGGTGAACAGTCCGGTGCGGGCGATGAGGGCGGTCGGGCGCGAGCCGGTGTTCATGGACCGGGGTGACGGGCCCAGGCTGTGGGACGTCGACGGGAACGAGTACCTCGACTACGTGGGCTCGTGGGGGCCGATGATCCTTGGTCATCTCCACCCCGCGGTCGTCGGTGCTCTAGAAGCAGCGTTCGCGAAGGGGACGAGTTTCGGCACGCCGTCGGCTCTCGAGGTGGAGATGGCGCGTCGCTTGGTCGAGGCGGTCCCCTCCGTCGACATGGTGCGTATGACCAACTCCGGCACCGAAGCCACTATGAGCGCCCTCCGCGTGGCCCGCGGGCACACCGGGCGCGACCTGATCCTCAAGTTCGTCGGCTGTTACCACGGCCACGGTGACTCCCTGCTCGTGAGCGCGGGATCGGGGGTGGCCACGTTCGGCCTGCCCGACAGCCCGGGAGTCACGCAGGGGACCGCGCGCGACACGCTCACGGTCGAGTTCAACGACCTCGCCGCTGCGGAAGAGGTCTTCTCTCGGGTCGGTGAGCAGATCGCTGCGGTGATCGTGGAGCCCGTAGCCGGCAACATGGGGGTCGTCCCTCCCGCGCCGGGATTCCTTGAGGGCCTGCGGGCCGTCACCAGCCGCTACGGAGCGGTGCTCATCTTCGACGAGGTCATGACCGGCTTCCGGGTCGCCTACAGTGGAGCGCAAGAGCGCTACGGGGTCACCCCGGACATGACCACCCTGGGCAAAGTCATCGGAGGCGGACTGCCGGTGGGAGCCTTCGGTGGGCGCGCCGACATCATGGAGAAGGTCTCTCCGGCCGGATCGATATATCAGGCCGGCACGTTGTCCGGCAACCCGCTGGCCATGGCCGCGGGGATCGCGACGCTCGACGTGCTCAAGAGCGGCGACGCCTACCAGGTCCTCGAGGCCCGCGGCCTGCAGTTGGAGGTGGGCCTCATAGCGGCGGCTGCGACCGCAGGAGTGTCGGCGCGCGTGCAGCGCGTCGGAGCCATGCTCACGGTGTTCTTCACCGAGCGGGCGGTCGTCGACTTCCCCTCAGCCAAGACCAGCGACACCGGACGCTTCGGCGTCTTCTTTCGAGGGATGCTCGACCGTGGGATATACCTGGCGCCCAGCCAGTTCGAGGCCGCCTTCCTGTCTACGGCTCACACGGAGGAAGACATCGCGCGCACAGTCGGAGCGGCCTCCGAAGTGCTGGGGCAGTTCGCATGACGGGGAGGCATGGTGGCTGATTTCGTGGACAAGTCGAAGGTGCCGCAGGCGACTGTGCCTCGTCTCGCGCGGTACCTCCGCGTGCTCCATCGTCTAGAGCGTGACGGCGTGCCGAAGGTCTCCTCGAAGGAGCTGGCGGAGAGGCTCGACGCGAACGCCGCACAGATCAGGAAAGATTTCAGCTACTTCGGCGAGTTCGGAGTCCGGGGCGTCGGCTACGAGGTCAAGTTCCTCATAGGGGAGCTGTCGAAGTGCCTGGGGCTGGACGCCGAGTGGAGGGTGGTCATATGTGGCGCCGGCAAGTTGGGTCAAGCTCTCGCCCGTTATCGCGTCTTCGGCGAGGAGGGGTTCCGACTGACCGGCATCTTCGACAGTTCCCGCCGCGTGGTGGGCACCGACGTCGATGGGCTGGTCATCCGGTCGGAACGCGAGCTGACTACCTTCACCCGTGAGAACGACGTGCACATTGCCATCATCACGGTGCCGGCCGAAGCGGCGCAGGCTGTGGCGGACAAGGCGATCGAGGGGGGCGTCAAGGGCATCCTCAACTTCGCCCCGGTGCGTCTGGCGCTCGTGGAAGGCGTGTTCATCCGCCAGGTCGACCTGTCCACAGAGCTGATGGTGGTATCGTTCTACCTGTCGCAGCTCCGGCGGTGATATCGGCGGCGCCGAGCGCCGCGCCCGCGACTCCCGGACCCAGGAGACGATACCGACGATGAAGGACCTTCGCGATTTCATCACGCTTCTTCGCGAGCACGGCGAGCTTGCGGTGATCGATCATCCCGTGGATCCGCTGCTCGAGATCACGGAGATAGTCGACAGGGTGGTGAAGGCCGGTGGGCCGGCACTGCTCTTTCGCAACGTCAAGGGCTCGTCGATGCCGGTGTTGATCAACCAGTTCGGCACGCATGAGCGCACGTGTCTGGCACTGCGCACGGCCTCCTACGACGCGCTGGGTGAGCGCGTCCGCCTCCTCTTCGACCTGGATATGCCCGAGGGCGTCATGGAGAAGGTCAAGGCCTTGGGTCGGCTGCGCGACCTGGCTTCGTTCGCGCCCAAGAGAGTCAAGAAGGCGCCGTGCCAGGACGTTGTGCTGCGCGGCGATGACGTCGACCTCGACCTGCTGCCTGTCCTCAAGTGCTGGCCTCTCGATGGAGGGCGGTTCGTCACCCTGCCGCTGGTGTTCACCCGCGATCCGCGCACGGGAGTGCACAACACGGGGATGTACCGGCTCCAAGTGTTCGACAAGAAGACCACCGGCATGCACTGGCACCTGCACAAGGATGCCGCCGAGCACTTCCGGGAGGCGTCTGCGTGCGGGTCGGATCGTCTGGAAGTGGCCGTCGCCATCGGGACGGACCCGGCCGTGACCTACGCGGCCACCGCGCCCTTGCCCGGCATGGTGGACGAGATGATGTTCGCGGGCTTCCTGCGCGGCGAGCCCGTGGAGATGGCGCGCTGCGTCACGGTGGATCTCGAGGTGCCGGCGCACGCGGAGATCGTGCTGGAGGGCTTCGTCGACCTCTCCGAGCGCCGTACCGAGGGCCCCTTCGGCGATCACACCGGTTACTACTCTCTCGCCGACGAGTACCCGGTGTTCCACGTGACCGCGCTCACACATCGGACCGACCCGATCTACGCCACCACCATCGTGGGCTCGCCACCCATGGAGGACTGTTTCATCGCGAAGGCCACCGAGCGGCTCTTCCTGCCGTTGCTGCGTCTCACCTTGCCCGAGGTGGTCGACATGGACCTCCCCATGGAGGGCGTCTTTCACAACTGCGCGATCCTTTCGGTGAAGAAGGCCTACCCCATGCACGCGCGCAAGGTCATGCACGCGGTGTGGGGCACCGGGCAGATGCAGTTCACCAAGTTCGTCATCGTGGTCGACGCCGACGTCGACGTGCACGACTACGGCCAGGTGGCGTGGCGGGTGTTCAACAACGTGGATCCGAAGCGCGACATGGTGCTCGCGGAGGGACCTCTCGACGCCCTGGACCACAGTTCACCCACCGCCAACTGGGGCGGCAAGATGGGCATCGACGCCACCACGAAGCTGGCGAGCGAAGGACACCCGCGTGAGTGGCCGCCGGACATCGTCATGGCCGACGACGTGGTGGCGCGGGTGGATGCCATGTGGTCGCAACTCGGGCTCGGCGACATCGGATCGGGCACCACGGGCGCGAACGCTCGGGCGCCGCGGCGCGGAGCCGGTACGCCGAGGTGACCACGAGGCCACCGCGCCCGGCAGGACCGTCGCCGTGACCGCGGGTCGCACACGCGTCGACTCGTGGACCCGGTACCCACTGCTGTTCGTGAGGCTCGTCAAGTTCGAGCACTCGGTCTTCGCACTGCCCTTCGCCTACTCGGCAGCCTTCCTGGCCGAGATGAGGGTGCCCGGCTTCTGGCGCATGTTCTGGATCACAGTGGCGATGGTATCCGCCCGCAGTCTGGCCATGGCGCTCAACCGCCTGCTCGACGCCTCCATCGACGCGAAGAATCCCCGCACGGCTTCACGCGAGCTCCCCTCAGGCAGACTCTCGCGGCTGGAAGCCTGGCTGTTCTCCCTTGCGTCCTTGGCGGTGCTGGTCGTGGCCACCTTCAACCTGCCCGTGGTGACGCGCTACCTGTGGCCCATCCCGGTGGCGGCCTTTGTGATCTACCCGCTGACCAAGCGCTGGACCTGGCTGTGCCACCTGTTCCTCGGCGCCACCATAGGCATCGGCCCTATCGGCGCGTGGGTCGCCGTGACGGGCGAGGTCACGTGGACGCCCTTCCTGCTGGGCGGAGCGGTCGCCGCCTGGATCGCCGGGTTCGACGTCATCTATGCGTTCATGGATGTGGGGTTCGACCGGGCTCAGCGCTTCCACTCGATCCCCGCCGATTTCGGTGCGAGCGCCGGCTTGTGGGCTACGCGGGGTCTTCATGTGGCGGCGATCGCCCTGCTGGCGGTCATCGGCCGCGAGGTGGGCGCCGGGGCGGTGTACTACGTGGGGGTGGCGGTGTGCGCCGCCCTCCTGTGCTACGAAAACTGGATCATGCGCCGGGCCGATCTCGAGAAGGTCGGCGTGGCCTTCATGACGATGAACGGCATCATCAGCGTGGTCTTCGTGGCGTTCACGACCGTCGCCGTGCTGGTGGCGGCGTGAGCAGCTTTGACCCTTGCCTGGGGCGGCGGCGCGGCCGCACGATGCGCGTCTGATGTCACCCCGAGTGGACGC
>DASRMJ010000261.1:0-2253 GCA_035647995.1 Thermoleophilia bacterium
GTCGTGACAGTTCGTGCACAGGGAGATGAACGCCGCCGGGTCTTGGGTCTCGTCGGCCCCCTGCTCGGCTTCGGTCAGGAGCTCGGACAATCCGGACGTCGTAACCGGTGCCGGTTCCGCACCGCAGCCGACCAGGCCGACCGCCAGGCCGCCCACAGCCAACGCAAGCGCCGCCAGCATGACCGCCAACCCGCCTCTCGCACCGGCATCGACGCGCGGCCGGCGCGCACTCCGGTCCATCGACCGCCCGGACGTGATCCGCTCGCCCATCATTCGGGTTTGATCTTGCCTTCGCGGACAAGACGCTCATACCACGCCGCCTTGTCGTGTTTCAGATGCTCGATAGGCATCTTCCCGGTGAAGATGACCGGGTCCATGGGGAACACGTTCATGCGCAGGTGCGAGTTGTAGAGATGCACGAACAGGATCCAGCCGATGGCGAGGATGGCCTCGTCCCCGTGGATGATACGGGCCACGTTCAGGAAGATCCCGGACACGAGCTGGCCGGTCACAGTCGGGAACCAGAGGGCGAAACCGGATGTGCCGATCATGGCGATGCCCCAGAAGACCGCGAACCAGTCGAACTTCTCCCAGAAAGTGAAGCGCTCAAACTTGGGGCGTTCTCCGCGGTCGAAGAACCACTTGACCATCCCGACGAGGTCGGCGATGTCCTTCTTGCGGAACATGATCGAGTCGGGGCCGAATATGTTGGCCCGTTTGATCACGATCCAGTAGGCCAGATATAGGGCGTGGATCAAGAAGTCGGCCACCATGAACCCGGCCATGACCCTGTGGATGAGGCCCGCGTTGTGGACCCCACCCCAGAAACCCATCATGGTCTGAGCCCAGAAGTCGTAGCTGTACTTCAGCGGCGGCCCCGTCAGGGTGCACCCGATGAAGGTGGTCATCATGACGAAGTGGCTCAGTCGGTGATACCAGTTGAAGCGGACGTAGTAGCCCTTGCCTTCCTCCATCACTCACCCCCCTCCTCATCGGCGCGTTTGCCCGCGGACCGGCTCTCTTCGTCGGCCGCTATGCGATCGTCCACGGCACCTCTTACGGATTCGTCTTCGAGAGCGCGGATGAACCCGAAGAGTCGGCCCAGCCCTCGCCCAGCGACGCCGAGCATGATCCGAGTCTCCTTCTGGAAGTGCACGGTGGTGTACGCGATGCCGAGCACGAGCACCACGATGAGCAAGGTGCTGAAGAAGAGGTACACCACTCGCACACCCCACCACGCGTTGACGAAGCCTTCGTCGAGGTGCATCTGGAAGTAGGTGAACCCTGTGGTGGCACCGGGGTGACACTTTTGGCACGCCTGCAGCGTCTCTGCCTCCCCGCTCTTGAGGGACAAGTTGTCATGGAACCCGTGACAATCGAAGCAGGTGGCCGCCCGCGCATACCCAAGGGAGAGGGCTTTGAAGTGGAACTCCTCCCGCGCCTGCTCGAACTTCTCGGCGTGGCAACGGCCGCAGGAGTCACGGGCCATGCTCATCTTGAAGTCGGCGCTCTCATCGCCCAGGCGCACGCGGCGGATAGCGTGTGATCCGTGGCACGAGATGCAGATCGGGCCGACGTCACCCTGGTAGTAGACCTTCGCGTGCGTGGAGGTCTGGTACGCCATGAAAGCCTCAGGGTGGCAGCTCTCGCAGGCTTCGATGGCCACCTGCCTGAACGACTTCGAGGCGTCGATCTGGTGTTGGGGGATGGTGAGCACGAAGCCTTGGTGACAGCTGGAGCACGCGTTACCCGCGTGCACGGACTGCGCGAACATCTCAGGATCCACATAGAGCGACGGGTCCTGCCCTTGGGCCGGGGTCGTGTCGACGAAGTTGGGGTCACCATGGCAGATCAGACACCCCTCGATGTCGCGCGCCGCCGCCGGAGCGACGAGACCGAGTGTCAGGACCGCCGCGCACAGCAGCAGCCCCCACCCGCGGCGCGCCGATAGGAGCCCGACCGGCCCCCGGGGATGTCCACGTCCGGTTCTTCGTCTATGCATCAGATCCCCTTCGTATTCTCAGTGACGACACTATCCCTTCGCAATGACCGACTTCCGACTAGAAGACCAGAGGCCACAGAACGAGCAGCAACGTGTACGAAGCCGCAAGGAACGCGAACAGGGTGACGACCGTGGTGACCGCGCGGAAGAACCGCCTGCGCCCGGCCGTTGGCGCAGGACGCACCACCTCGTGCAACGTGCCGGCCTTGAGCCGATTGGCGTACTCCTCAGGCCGGTCGTGGATGTAGTGC
>DASRMJ010000262.1:0-8959 GCA_035647995.1 Thermoleophilia bacterium
CGGCCCGTCTGCGCGTTCTCACTCATGCCCTTCTCCCTCCACGTGGATCTCTTCCGGATGAAGTCCTTGGTGGTGCAAGATATGACCCATCTTGTCGACCTTCGTCTGCAGGTAGGCCAGGTTCTCGTCGCGGGGCGGTACCTCCACCGGCACCCGCTCTACTACGGTGAGGCCATACCCTTCTACGCCTACCAGCTTCCGCGGATTGTTGGTCATAAGCCTGATCGTGGTCAAGCCAAGATCGCTCAGGATCTGCGCACCGATGCCGTAGTCGCGCAGGTCGGGGGCGAAGCCCAGTTCCACGTTGGCTTCCACCGTGTCGCGGCCCTCTTCCTGCAGCTTGTAGGCTCGAAGCTTGTTGAGCAGGCCGATCCCCCGACCCTCCTGCGCCATGTAGAGGAGGACGCCCGTGCCCTCACGCTCGATGACCTCCATCGACGCCGCCAACTGCTCACCGCAGTCGCAACGGAGAGAGCCGAACACGTCGCCGGTGAGGCATTCGGAGTGCACTCTCACCAGGACATTCTCCTTGCCGGCGATATCGCCCTTGATCACCGCGAGGTGCTGTTCGCCGTCGAGGAGGCTCTCGTATCCGACCGCGGTGAAGTAGCCCCAATGCGTGGGGAGCTTGGCTTCTGCGCCACGGTGCACCAGACGTTCCGTACGTCGCCGGTATTCGATGAGCGAGGCCACCGTGATCATCTTCAAGCCGTGCTGCCCGCAATACGGTATCAAGTCGGGGACGCGCGCCATGGAGCCGTCCTCGTTCATGATCTCGCAGATCACGCCCGCGGGATTGAGTCCGGCGAGCCGGGCGAGGTCCACGCCCGCCTCGGTCTGCCCCGTGCGTTCGAGCACTCCCCCCGGACGCGCCCGCAGAGGGAACACGTGCCCGGGTTGCACTAGGTCGTCGGGGCCGCTCCTCGGGTCGATCGCTACCTGGATGGTCTTGGCTCTGTCGGCCGCCGATATCCCGGTTGTGACGCCATCGCGCGCTTCGATCGAGACGGTGAAAGCGGTCTCGAAGCGCGATTGGTTCATGCGGGCCATCGGGTGAAGTCCCAACTTGTCGGCCCGGCCCGGCGTGATCGCCAGGCAGATGAGGCCGCGACCGAACTTGGCCATGAAGTTGATCGCCTCGGGCGTCACGAATTGAGCGGCCATCGTGAGGTCGCCCTCGTTCTCGCGGTCCTCGTCATCGACCACCACCACCATGCGCCCCGACTTGATCTCGTCGAGGGCTTCTTCGATGCTGGCGAAACTCCTATCCGTACCCATGTCGCTCCCTTCCAGGGTCGGCGCTACCGCGACCGACCGCGTGATCTCATTCCAGATAGCCGGCGGAGCGAAGTCCGTTCATGCTCAACCGACCTGTACCTCCGCTCGGCCGCCCTGCGTCTCCCGCGGCGAGCAGAGCCTGCCGAACGTATCGCGCGAGCACATCCGCCTCCAGGTTCACGCGCCTGCCCGCGACCACGTCACCCAGGGTCGTGTGCTGCAGTGAATGCGGGATGATGCCCAGGCCGAACTCGTCGTCGTGTACCTCGGTCACTGTGAGCGAGATGCCGTCGACGGCGACCGAACCTTTAGGGGCCACGTAGGGTGCGAGGTCCGCCGGGAACCTCACCGTGACCTCCAAGGCGATGCCACGCCTGTGCACCGATCTGACCTCACCGACCCCGTCGACGTGTCCGAGTACGAGGTGACCACCCAAGCGCTCGCCCAGCGCCATCGCCCGCTCAAGGTTCACGGTGTCGCCTGCTCTGCGAGCGCCGATCGTGGTAGTCGCCAGCGTCTCCGCCATGCAGTCGACAGCGAAGAGCTTCGGCTCCACGTGCACCACCGTGAGGCAGGCTCCGTCGACGGCGATGGAATCGCCCACTCGAGTACCTTCCGTGACCACCGCCGCGTGCACGTAGATGTGCGCACCCTGCGAGCGCTTCTCGACGCGGGCGATCCTTCCGACTTCTTCCACGAGACCTGTGAACATCAGAACGGCTCCGCCGCGTAGCCACTGATGCTTATGTCCGCCCCGCTCGGCGTGATCTCCACGTCGCGCAGGCGGAGCGCCGCGTCCATGTGAGGATACCCGAGCGACGGCAGCGGGCCGGGCGACCCGGCGCCCCCCGCCACCACAGGGGCCACGAACGCGAGGACGCGGTCGATCAACCCCGAATCCCACCAAGCGGCGGCAAGGCGGGGACCACCCTCCATGAAGACGCTCTGCACCTGTCGGTCCGCCAGCAACCGAGCCACGCCCTCGGGCGCCGGCCTACCCGTGGACCCGCCGTCGACCGCGACCACCTCCACACCCCACGAGGCGACCTTCTTGCGGTTGGCTTCCGGGACGGCATCCGCGCACACGATCAGCACGGGGCCTTCTCCGACGGTGGCAACGAGCGCGGAACCATGGTCTATGGCAAGACGCGGATCCACGATGACACGCAGCGGTTGCCGGTGCACCGCGACATCGCGCGCCGTCAACCTCGGATCGTCGTGCCGCAGAGTGCCGGCTCCCACCAGAACGGCATCAGACCAGGCTCTCATCTGGTGCACGCGTCGCCTGCTCTCTTCGCCGGAGATCCAGCGCGAATCGCCGCTCTCGGTGGCCACCCTGCCGTCCAAGGTCATAGCGTACTTGTAGGTGACGAAAGGAAGGCCTCGCGTGACGTGCTTCCTGAAGGGGTCGTTCTGCCGCCGGGCGCGGTAGTTGATGTCGCCGTCCGCCAGATCCACCTCTACGCCCGCGGCCGCCAGTTGTTCAAGTCCCCGCCCGTGGACCCAGGTCGAGGGGTCGTCCGCCGCCACCACCACCCGGGTCACCCCGGCCTCGATGAGGGCCTGCGTGCACGGTGGCGTTCGACCTTGATGGCAGCACGGCTCAAGAGTCACATACATGGTGGCGCCATGAAGGACCCCGGGGGTAACGGTGCCGACGGCGCTCTTCATGGCCACAATCTCCGCGTGATCCTGCCCCGCCGCAGCGTGGAAGCCTTCTCCCACGACCCGGCCTTCGCGAACAACCACAGCGCCGACCAGCGGGTTGGGGGAAGTCAGGCCGCGGCCACGCTCCGCCAGAGCGATGGCTCGCTCCAAGAAGTGCCTGTCCTGGTCGTTCAGGGCCACAAAAAACCCCCAAGCTGTCGTCTCAGGGGTCGGTGGCGCGCGTAAACACGCCGGCCTTCTTTCATCCAGACTTTGACTGTCGGCCCAGGAGTCACACCTGGTCTGCCCCGAAGGGCTCGCGGGCTCTACCGCCGGTAGGGAATCTCACCCAACCCCGAAGACCGTTCTGATCCTGCAAGCGCAGGCTGGGTGAATTTACCACACGGCCGACGACGCAACAACGGGCGCGGAGGCGTCTCCGGCCCTCGCTCCTACTCGCTCCCGAAGCCGGGCGCCTGATCGACGAGAGACTGTAGAACACCTGCTTGCACGGTGGCATCGCCGCCACCGAAGACGGCCGAACCCGCCACCAGCCAATCTGCACCGGCCGCCACCAAGCGCGCGATGTTGTCGCGTCCCACGCCGCCGTCCACCTGAAGAGCCACCCTTGGAGGGATGACAGCCCGAAGGCGGCGCAGTTTGTCGAGACTCTCCGGGATGAACGCCTGCCCACCGAACCCGGGGTCCACGCTCATGACCAATACGTAATCCGCCGACAGGACCGCCTCTTCCAGCACGCAGACGGGAGTCGCCGGGTTCAAGACCACCCCCGCCGCGGCTCCGAGCGCCCGAATGCGGGCAAGGGTGCGATGAAGGTTGGGTGTGGTCTCTACGTGGACGCTCAGGGCGTCCGCTCCCGCCGCCACGAACTCATCCAGAAACGCGTCCGGATGTTCGACCATAAGGTGCACGTCGACATAGGCCCCGCCGCGATGAACCTGGGGCGCCACGGCCGCGACAATCGCCGGGCCGATCGTCAGGTTGGGGACGAAGCGTCCGTCCATGACATCGAAGTGGACCAGTCTCACTCCCGCCTCGAGCACGGCCGCGACCTCCTCGCCCAACCGGGAGAAGTCCGCCGAGAGCACAGATGGCGCGAGGAGTCTCTTGCCGAAGATATCCGCCGGGATCCCCATGTCTGGTTCCTTCCGTCCGCGCTCTACGAGTCTCTTGCGATCCGACCCAACCTGGAGCGGTACCCACGCACGAACTCCGCTGCGGTCATGATCCTCTTTCCGCTTGGCTGCACGGTCAACGCCTCGACCCAGCCCTCCCCGCAGCCGAGGAAGAGTCGATCGCCCTCACAAGCCCACTCCCCCGGCCTGCCGGCGACGGATCCGGCCGCCGCTCCGGCACCCGAGCCCGGCCACGTGCGGAGCAGTCTCGCCGGCACGTCTCCTATGCGGACCGTCGCCCCCGGCACGGGGCTCAAAGCCCGAACGTGGTCGTGCACCTGCGCCGCGGTCTTGTTCGGGTCAACAACACGGTCGGATGCTCCGATCTTGGTGGCGTACGAAGTCGGCCCCACCTGCGGCCGCCACTGCACGTATCCACCCGCCATCGCATCCATGACGTGTGCCACGGCACGCGCGCCCATCAGCGCCAAGGTGGTCTCCAGTGCGTCGCGGTCGTCCCAAGGTGTCACACCGATGGTAGCGCGCGCGGCTACGGGCCCTTCGTCCAGCCCTTCCGTCATGCGCATGATGCACACCCCGGTCTGCTCTTCCCCCGCCATGAGCGCGCGCACGATGGGAGCGGCGCCTCTGTAGGCGGGCAGAAGGGACGCGTGGACGTTGACACACTCGAACGACGTGAGGAGCGGCGTGCGCAACATCTGGCCGAAGGCCGCCACTACCAAGGCATCCACCCGACACCCCGCCAAGGCCGCCAGTACGTCGTCGCTGTTTATGTCCTCGGTCTCGACGCAGGGCAGGTGCTCGGCCCGCGCCAGCACAGTCGCCGGCGACGCGGTCAGCCTGCGTCCGCGCCCCGCCGGCCTGGCGGGCTGCGACACCACCAACTCCGGCGTCCGCCCTCCTCGCATGAGTTCCTTGAGGACCGCTGCTCCGAACTCAGGCGTGCCGGCGAAGGCGAATCTCACTGTTCCATGCTCTGCCTGATCTCCTTGAGCACCCTTCTCCGTTCCTCCACGGAAGTGCGGTCGAGGATGAGGTTCCCATCCAAGTGATCGATCTCGTGTTGCAGGATCCGTGCCTTGAGCCCCGAGGCCTCCAGCGTCAGCGGCCTGCCCAAAGCATCGCGGCCCTCCACCAGCACACAGTCGGGGCGCTCCACCAGCATGGTGAAGCCGGGGATGGAGAGGCAACCCTCCTCGGCCGCTTCGGTCTCTTGCGAGCACTCCACGACGCGAGGGTTCACCAAGACGTGTCGTTCCTCCGTCTCGGGATCGCGCCAGACAAGAATGCGCTTCTGAACGCCTATCTGGGGGGCCGCCAAGCCGATGCCTTGCTCTCGGTCCATCACGTCGAACATCGTGTCCAGGAGCCCCACGAGGTCTTCGCCGAACGTGGAGACATCGCGAGTCTCCTGCTTCAGTACCGGATCACCGAAAGTCCTGATGCGATCCACAGCCCCGTGTTGTCCGTGCATGTCGCCTACTCCGTCAGTTGAACCATTGCGGGTCGACATCGACCATGATGTCCAACCCCCGCCTGCCGTACGGTGCCCTGAATCTCTCCAGAGACCTTGCCACAACTATCTTGACCCTGCGGGCGTCGGCGTCGGCCACCACGATCTGCCTTCTCCCGACCCCTCGTATGCGGGGCAACCGCGCCGGACCTCTCACGTCTTCGAGAACGGTTCGCAGTTTTCCTGCCAGGTGCTGTCCGCCGGCTTCCACCCTGTCCTCGCGTGGGCCGCTGACCACGATCCTGGTGAGCTCGCGGTAGGGCGGATAGCCCAACCGCTCGCGGGATGCTAGTTCTTCCTGGTAGAAGCGATACTCCTCGCGCGCGACAGCCATTCTAATGCAGGGTACGTCCGGATTCCAGGTCTGCACGAGCACCTTGCCCGGCGCCTCCGCGCGTCCCGCTCTGCCCGCAACCTGGGTGACAAGTTGGAACGTGCGCTCGGCGGCCCTGAAGTCAGGCGTGTACAGGCCGGTGTCGGCGTCGGCGACCAACACCAGGGTGACGAGGGGGTAGTCGTGGCCCTTGGCGACCATCTGAGTGCCTACCAACACCGCCGGCGCAGCATCTCGGAAGCGCGCTAGGATGTCGGAGACCCGGGCACCGCTCGTCACGACATCAGAATCGAGGCGGAAGAGCGCTTCTCGCGGCACCATTGTGAGCAATTCGTCCACTACACGTTCGGTACCCGGGGCTCCCCGCCGGAGCGCGGCCGCAGAGCAACTCGGACACACCGCCGGAACCGCGACGCGCCGGCCGCAATGATGGCACACGAGTGCTCTCGACCCTCGATGATAGGTGAGTGAGATCTCACAATCGCCGCACATGACGACGTCCCCGCACTCCTCGCACATGAGATATGCGGCGTAGCCGCGGCGGTTGAGTAGCACAACAGCCTGCTCCCCGGCCACCAGCGTGTCTCGCAAGGCCGCGAGGGACCGGGGCGCCAACACCCCTTCTGCTCCTTGTCTCCGCATGTCTACGATCTCGACCGTGGGGGCACCCGCCCCCGTGGGACGCGTCCGCATCTCCAAGGGCCGCGTCCCGGGGCGCAATGATTCCACCGATGGCGTGGCCGTGCCTTCTACCAGCAGCGCGCCCTGCCGGCGGGCCAGCCAGCGGGCCACCCACCGGGCGTCGTAGCGAGGTTCCTCGTCCTGCTTGTAGGAGCTGTCGTGGGCTTCGTCGAGGATGATCACGCGCAGGTCGGAGACCGGGGCGAAGACGGCCGATCGGGCCCCGACGACGATCCTGGCGACCCCTTGGGCGATCCTCTCGTACTCATGCGCACGGCGGGCCGGCGTGAGTCCGCTATGGAGGATCGCGACCGTGTCTCCCAGCCGCCCGTGCACCCGTTCTACGAGCTGCACCGTGAGAGCGATCTCTGGAACAAGGACGATGCCCCCTCCCCCCGCCGCCAGCACCTCCTCGAGGATGCGCAGGTAGACCTCGGTCTTGCCGCTCCCGGTGACCCCCCACAAGAGATGCTCGCGATAGCCGCCCCGCTGGAGGTCTGCCCTGAGGATGCGCAACACGTCCGCCTGCTCAACGGAGAGCTCCAGGGACGCGTTCCTCGCCTCCGGGAAGGTGTCCGTGCCGCTGCCGGTAGGCTTGGAGCGGCGCAGATCTGTGGTGAGGGCACCCTTGTTGACGAGCGCCGCCACCACCGCTCGGCTCACCCGCAACTGCGCACACAACTCGGCCACGGCCACCCCGGCCTCGGGGACGGCGTCGAGGACTTCGGTCTGTCGCGCGGTCAGGGAGCCGTCGCGTACGGTCACAGCGGCCGGTGCGACCCAGGACACCATGCGGCCGCTCTTTCCTTCCCTCGAGGCTTGGCGGTGAAGGGGGACGACGGCCTGGAAGCAGGCCCCGAGCGGGGCCAGGTAGTGCGCGGACATCACCGCAGCCAGCTCCGCCAGCTCCGCGGGCACACGTCGGGAGCCAACTGCGGCGATCGGCCGCAAGCGGGCGGGGTCAACGTCGCCCGCGGTGCCCACAGCCGTGACGACTCCGTCGATCATGCGACGTCCGAACGGGATCGCCACCAGCGAACCGACGGCGATTTCATCCCGGAATCCTTCGGGGACCAGGTAGTCGAACGCCTCCCGCCCGAGGTTCCTCACTCCGAGCAGCGGGGTCACCTGGACCGTATGGCCCGGCATGGAGCGCCCGCCTATGAGGTGCTAGGCGAGGCCGGCGTCGCTGCGAAGGGCGGCGGCTTTGTCCACGCGCTCCCAGGTGAAGTCGTGGTCCTCGCGGCCGAAGTGCCCGTAGGCAGCGGTCTTCTCGTAGATCGGCCGGCGCAGCTCCAGGTCGCGGATGATCGCGGCGGGACGCAGGTCGAAGTGCGACAGCACCAGCTCTCTGATCGTGGAGGTCGGCACCACTTCGGTGTCGAAGCACTCGACCATGACGCTCACCGGGTGCGCCACGCCGATGGCGTAGGCGATCTCCACCTCGCACCGGTCGGCCAGCCCCGCGGCCACGATGTTCTTAGCCACGTGCCGCGCTGCATACGCACCCGAACGGTCCACCTTCGACGGGTCTTTGCCGGAGAAGGCGCCGCCCCCGTGACGGCCGAAGCCGCCGTAGGTATCCACGATGATCTTGCGGCCGGTAAGACCGGTATCTCCCATGGGTCCGCCGATGACGAACTTCCCGGTGGGGTTGACGTAGAGCTTGGTCTCTTTGAACTCCGGATCGTACAATCCCTCGGGCAGGATCGGTTTGATGACGTGCTCTATCAGGTCGGGCCGCATCAGCGTCTCGATATCGATGCCATCCTTGTGCTGGCTCGAGATCACTACCGCGGTGATGAACTCAGGCCGGCCTTCGCGATAACGCACCGTCACCTGGCTCTTCGCGTCGGGGCGCAGATAGGGCATGACGTCACCCTTGCGCACCTCGCTCGCCCGATGCACAAGGCGGTGGGCCAGATGTATGGGCAGCGGCATCAGCACGTCGGTGTCCCGGCAGGCGTAGCCGAACATCATGCCCTGATCCCCGGCACCCTGAAGGTCGAGGTCGTCGCCATCCCCGGGGTCCGTGCGCCGCTCGTACGCGTTCTCCACTCCCTGGGCGATGTCCGGCGACTGCTCGTGGATGCTCGTGACCACTCCGCAGGTCTCGGCGTCGAAGCCGTACTTGGCCCTGGTATAGCCGATGCGGGCGATAGTCCGTCGGGCTATGGTGGGGATGTCCACGTAGGTGTGTGTGGTTATCTCTCCCGCGATGACGACGAGTCCGTTCGTGATCAAGGTCTCGCAGGCCACCCGGCCGTAGGGATCGGCGGCGAGGACCGCATCCAGGACCGCGTCAGAGATCTGATCGGCCATCTTGTCGGGATGGCCCTCGCTCACCGA
>DASRMJ010000263.1:0-4202 GCA_035647995.1 Thermoleophilia bacterium
GCCGGCGCCCCACTCTGGTGCCCGCACTCGAGCGACGGCGCGGCCTGCCGGACGCAGGGCCGGAGGGACGAGTCATCGCTCCAGCCCGCGATACCGTCGTGCACGACCGGCGCCCGGATCCTCGCCGAAACGCTCCTTGTAGTCGGCTTCGTAGTCGGACCAGTTGCCCAGGACCAAGCGGGCTCTGCATTCGCCCTCGAAGGCCAGGATGTGGGTGGCCACGCGATCGAGGAACCAGCGATCGTGGCTCACCACGACCACGCAGCCGGGGAAAGAATCGATCGCCTCCTCCAAAGCCCGCAACGTGTTCACGTCGAGGTCGTTGGTAGGCTCGTCGAGGAGGATCACGTTGGCGCCCTCGGTCAAGGTCTTCGCCAGGTGCACTCGATTGCGCTCGCCGCCGGAGAGCACACCCACCTTCTTCTGCTGATCAGAGCCCAAGAAGTTGAAACTGGCGCAGTATGCCCTCGCGTTCACCTCGCGCTTCCCCAGCGTGAGCGTCTCCTTGCCCCCGGAGATCTCGTCGTAGACCGACTTCGAGTCGTCCAACGTGCGCGACTGGTCGGCGTATGCGAGCTTGACCGTGTCCCCCACGAGAACGGAGCCGGCGTCGGCTGTCTCCTGCCCGGTGATCAACCGCAGCAAGGTGGTCTTGCCGGCTCCGTTCGGACCGATCACGCCGACGATCGAGCCGGGCGGGATGCTCGCGGCTATGCCGTCGAGGAGCACTCGGTCGCCGTAGCCCTTCTTGACCCCTTCGAGGTCGATGACCACGTCTCCGAGACGCGGTCCCGGTGGGATGTAGATCTCGGCGTCTTCCCGCCGCTTCTCCGAATCCTGGCTCAGCAAGGTCTCGTAGGCGTTCACCCGCGCCTGGCCCTTGGCCTGCCGAGCCTTCTGCGACATGTGGATCCACTCGAGCTCGCGCTGGAGCGTCTTCTGGCGCTTCGACTCGGTCTTCTCCTCCATCCGCAAGCGCTCCTCCTTCTGCTCGAGCCAAGAGGAGTAGTTGCCTTTCCACGGGATACCGTAGCCGCGGTCGAGCTCTAGGATCCATCCGGCCACGTTGTCGAGGAAGTAGCGATCGTGGGTGACGGCGATGACCGTGCCCTTGTAGTCACGCAGGTGGCGTTCCAGCCATGCCACCGATTCCGTGTCGAGATGGTTGGTGGGCTCGTCGAGAAGCAGGATGTCGGGCTCGGTCAAAAGCAGCCTGGTGAGGGCCACCCGCCGCCGCTCACCACCCGACAGCACGCTCACCGGAGTGTCCGCCGCCGGGCAGTCGAGCGCGCCCATGGCATACTCCAGACGCGAGTCGAGGTTCCAGGCGTCAACGCGCTCAAGTTGTTCTTGGAGCCGCCCCTGCTCCTCGATGAGAGCGTCGAAATCGGCGTCCGGCTCGGAGAAGCCGGCAGTGACCGCATCGAAGCGCGCCAGGAGGTCGACGATGGGCTGGACGGCCTCGTGGATCACCTGGATCGTTGTCTTGGATTCGTCGAGCTTGGGCTCCTGCTCCAGGAACCCCACGGAGTAGCCCTTGGCGGTGGCGATCTCGCCAACGTAGTCCTGATCGACGCCGGCCATAATGCGCAGCAGGGTACTCTTCCCCGAGCCGTTCAGCCCGAGAACTCCGATCTTGGCCCCGTAGAAAAAACCGAGAGAGATGTCGCGGAGCACCTGGTTCTTGGGCGGGTGCACGCGGCCCACCCGCACCATAGAGTAAATGACCTTCTTCTCATCAACCGCCATATACAGCTCCCGGAATCGTAGAGGCCACGTTCTGCGAGATGCTAGGATACTCGACTCATGATAGATCCATCCGCAAGAATTGCCTCGCTCGTCGTGCCGAAGCACCACAGAGCGGCCCCGTGGCTGCCGCTCGCGGCCGGCGTCTTGTGGGGCACGTCGTTCCCGGCGATGGGCCTGGCGCTGGTCGGATTCCCGCCCCTGACCGTCGCCTTCCTAAGGGCGCTGGTCGGGTTTCTCAGCCTCGGCGCGTGGCTGTGGCTTCGCGGCGGCTTGACGAGCAGGCCGTCGCCCCAACAATGGCTGCGGCTCGTGGCGCTCTCCCTGATGGGAGCCGGCCTCTTCTGGCCGGTGTTGATCTTCTCGATCGAACTCTCGAGTCCGGTCAATTCGGCCTTCTTGACGGGTATCTACCCGGCCCTGGCAGCCGGATTGGCGCCCCTCGTCTTGGGGGAGCGCACGAGGCGCGCCAACCTCCTCGGTCTCGCTCTGGCCCTGGGCGGAGCCTACCTAGTTATCAGCAAGGGGCGCCCGCTCGCTCTCTTTTCGAGCTCGACCTTGACCGGCGACTCTCTGGCCTTGCTGGCCGCCTTACTCTTCGCCGCCTACATCTTGCTTGGGCAGAAGTGGCGGCAGGTCATCGGCGTGTCGGGTGAGGAACTTACCTTCTACACCTTCGCCCTTGCTCTCCCCCCGCTCGGAGTGCTGGCCATGGCCGGGGGACCGCTTCTCACCACGGTCGACGTCGTCGCCGTAGCCGCCATCGTCTGGCTGGGGCTCATGGCGTCCACCGCAGCCTTCCTCGCGCTGAACTGGGGCATCCGATCGGGAGCGGTCGCTCGGGGGAGTATGCACCTCATGGTGATCCCCTTGGTGGCCGCCGCGTGCAGCTGGCTCATCTTCGGAACCACGATGACCCCGGCGCAGTGGTTGGGCGGGGCCCTGGTCGTGCTCGGAGTGGGCGCCTCGAGGTAGCACGTACCGCCGAGGGGCTGCGCGCCTCGGTCCGCCGCTCCCAACACCGCGCCCGCAACCGCTGCTCTACTGTCCGGAGACCCTACGACTCTCGAGGTGCAAGATGACCTTGCGCTTGATGCGCTGCAGAGCGTTGTCCACAGTCTTGGTGTCGTGGTCGATCATCTCCGCGATGACCTCGTACGACCGCCCTTCGAGGTAGTGACGCAACACCCTGCTCTCAAGAGGGCTGAGCAACCTTTGGAGGCAGTCCGTTAGGCTCTCCAGTTCCTCGCGGCTGATCACCTGCATGACGGGGTCACTCGTGCGACCGGAGGGGATGATGTCGGCGAGGGTACGGTCGTCGTTGCCGTTGCTTCCGGCCGGGCTGTAGCTGAAACTCAGATAGCTGTTCAGGGGCGAATGCTTCTGGCGCGAGGCGGTCTTGATCGCGGTGATGATCTGCCGCGTCACACAGAGTTCGGCGAAACTGCGGAACGAACGAGCCCTGTCCTCGCGGTAGTCACGGATGGCTTTGTAGAGGCCGATGTAGCCCTCTTGGATCAGGTCGTCGCCGTCGCCGCCGGCTATGAAATACGAGTATGACTTCATGCGGACGAAGTAGTGATACTTCGTGAGGAGGCGCTTCGTGGCATCGGCGTTGCCGACCTTCGCGAGCCGCACCAGTTGCTCGTCGTCGTTCCAGTCGATCAATGGGAACCCGATCCGTGCCGCGCTCTCCATACATGCCTCCCCTCGTTCGCCCGTAGCGGCGACCCGCGCCCTTCCGCGTCCTAGGTAAGAGGCCGACCTCACCCCCCGCCGGACTCTTCAGCAAGCCGCCGAGCCAACTCCTTGAGCCTCTCAAGACTGTCGGAGTCTATCCGATCCTCCACACGATGCATCATTCTAGTGCATTTCTCGGAATTTGCAACCTCACTTGTGTGACGTTGCAGTTCGGAGACGAATTGGCGCGAGGAACAGCGGGTGACGTTGGCTAGGAAGATGGTCTTCTGGAGGCCGTAGTCGGAGGTAACGACCACCACATTCTCCGCTGCACTAATGGCATAAGTGACTCTCTCGATGATGGCGTCGGCCGACCGGTCGAGGGAGCCGAAGTAGACCTGCACATTCGCCGTTGCACTCTGCCCCTTCTGCAACGAGGCATTGCTGCTGTCGAAGACGACGATGGCTCGGTCCGATGTGCCGCCCATGTAGCTGGCGACACGGTCAAGCAATCGGGCACGCTCGTCCTCGAGTTGGCCCGCGGCGAGCTGACCGTCAGAGTCGAGTCCTTGAGAGCGACATAGCTCGTGCATGACGTTGTAGCCGTCGATGAGGAACACCGTCATGGACGATGCGCCCCCTCACCGTGACGACCCCCGACGGACCTGGATCTCACGCGTCACCCTCTCCCACGCGCCGCTGGCGAAGAGCCTCGAAGAGCAGCACTCCCGCCGACACGCTCACGTTGAGGGACCCCACTTTGCCGAGCTGCGGTA
>DASRMJ010000264.1:0-2036 GCA_035647995.1 Thermoleophilia bacterium
TCCGCGAACCTGCCCCGCTCGCACCGCCACTCGTCGCAGAACCAACGGCGCTTGCACCAGATGACCTCCAACGACCCAGCGACCGGGATGTCGCGCACCCGTTGACGGCGCCTGGAGTGGACCCGGACAGAGACCACCCCGCAGGCCGGGCACCCCGGCGGGGACGTGGCCTCGACCTCTACCCGGCGCCCGCCGTTGGGCAGGTCCAGGGCGTCGATCACGCGGTAGTCGGACAGGTTGAAAAGCGTGCTCGCAGCATCACGCTGCGAGCCCGTAGGCTCGAACACGGCTCGTGGGTCCTCTGGATCGTGGATGCGTCGTAACACCCATCCCAGCAGACCCACGAGTTCTCTACGTCACACGGGCGCCCGCACCGGATTCACCACCAAACGGGAAGAGCCCGCTTCATGTGTCCACTGATGCCAGCGCACATCGCGCTGATGTGACATCTGAGACATCAACACCACAAATCGCACAGATAAATCCGCCCAAACCCTTGTGGACATCACAATGGACGCCCATAATCGTCACATTCCGTAGCACGGCGGCCAGGCCGTCTCTTTACCGTTGCAGCGCTGTCGACACCCTAGGACACCCTCGAATGGAGAAGTTCTAGGTGAACCAGGTCACAACAGGGATCCTTTGCGACACGCGTCGGAGCAGAAGCCAGAACTGATTACGCCGAACTGGAAGGCAGCGCCCGCTTGTGAACGCTAACGCTAAAGAGAAGAACCCCGGCCTAGCCGAGGATGAGCACGATTACCCCCGCTCCGCTCCCAGTGATCCCAGTGCCCCGCACGTGTCGGTGGCGACGGTCACGGTCGATGCCGCCACCGACCGCGGCGCGCTGAACCGGATCTGGGAGAGTTTCGGCTACGACGAGATCAACTGGACGTACACGCGGACGGGCAAACGACTGCTCAAGACGTTCAAGGATTTCTCCGGGCGGCCTTACTACGTCCGGACGCACTACGTCTTCTGTTCCGGCAGCGGTTTCGGTATCCCGCATTGGGGCAATGGGAACGTCTACCACGAGGACGAGCAGGGCAACCCGTACTTCGACTTCAACATCGCCGACCAGACTTACGACGCCATTGTCAAGGCCGGCCACCACGTCCTGGTCGAACTGGCCTTCACGCCGCGCGACCTGCTGCCGGAGGAAGCGGCGAATCTCGTGGTGGGCAACAGCCCGACCGTCTACAGCAACTACGAGGCTGGCGCCTGGGCTTATCCGCCCCGTGACTACGAGAAGTGGCGAAGCCTGATTATGGCCCATGCCCAGCACTGTCTTGAGCGGTACGGCGAGGAGGAGGTTAACTCCTGGCTCTGGGAGCTGTGGAACGAACCTGACATCTTCTACTGGCGCGGGACCCCGCAGCAGTTCTACGATCTCTACACCGTTACCGCAGAGGCCGTCCGCAGCGTGCTTCCAAGAGCGAAGGTCGGCGGGCCGGCGGTCACCGGCGGTGGCGTGGAGTTCATACGAGGCTTTCTGCGGCACACGTCTGCCAACAAGCTGCCACTCGACTTCGTCTCCTTCCACACGAAGGGCTCGGCGTTCACGCCGTGGCGGGTGTACGGGCCGACCGGCGGGCCAGCGCCCGAGAAGCAGAACCCCTCGACCAACAAGATGCTGTTCGAGATCCGCCGAATGCTGCGGGTAATCGGCGAGTTCGAGGAGTACCACTCGCTGCCGGCCATCGTCGACGAGTGCGACGCCGGTGTCCCCGCTCACTTGAGCGTGTACGACAATGCGAACTTCCAATTCCAGAACACCGAGTACTACCCCGTGTTCCAGGTCAAGCTGATGAAGAAGATCCTCGACCTGAACGAACTCGAGGACGTCCAGGTGGAGGCGGCCACCTCGTGGAGCTTCTACTTCGAGGGTGAGCGCTACTTCGAGGGCACGCGGTCCTTCCTGACCGCGGGCGGGATCGAGAAGCCGTTGCTGAACGCCTACCGGGCCCTCGCCCGTCTCGGGGAGCGCCGGGTCGCGGCGACGTCGGACGCCGAGCACCCGGTCAGCCTGCTCGACG
>DASRMJ010000265.1:0-7535 GCA_035647995.1 Thermoleophilia bacterium
CCTCCACGCACTCGACGAGCCAGGGCTCCGACGCCAACGCTCGCGCCACGGCCCGGCGCTCATCGGCGCCGGACACCTCCAGCGTGTATGCCGGTCGCGCATACCGTCGAAGCAGCTCCTTGAGCGGGCTCTCAGCGAGGAGACGGCCTTGGCTGATCACGCCGACCCACGTGGCCACCCGCTGAACGTCCTCAAGAACGTGTGACGACATCACGATGGTGGCCTTGCCGCGCAGGGACCCGATGAGTTCAAGGATCTCCTTGCGGCCGATGGGGTCGAGCGCGGAGGCGGGCTCGTCGAGCAGGAGCACCTCGGGGTCTCCCATCAAGGCGTGGGCGATCCCCAGGCGCTGGCGCATGCCGCGCGAGTACCCTCTGATCCTTTCGCCGCCGCGATCCTCGAGGCCCATGGCCTGCAGCAGGCCGTCGGCCCGGTCGCCCGCCGCAGAGGGACCGAGACCGAACACACGCCCGATGAACACGAGGAACTCGCGACCGCTCATCCAGGGGTAGAAGCGCGGCTCTTCCGCCAAGAACCCCACCTTGCGACCCACCGAGAGACTCACCGACCCAGGCAGCACGCGTTCTCCGGCGACGATAGCCTGTCCCGACGTGGGGGAGATGAGTCCGGCGAGCATCTTGAGGGTGGTCGTCTTGCCCGCGCCGTTCGGTCCGAGGAAGCCGAACACCTCGCCCTGGGGGATACTGAGGGTCAGCGAGTCGACGGCGTGCGTGGTGCCGTAGTCGCGGGTAAGCTCCTTGAGAACGATGGCCGGAGCGGGAGTCACTCTTGGCGTCCCCAAACCAGGTAGAGGATCGACCCGATGGTGCTGACGAAGACGATCACGAGCGCCCAGATGAGCTTGCTGCCCCCTCGCACGCGTTCACGTCGAACGAGGTCGATGATGGCCCAGATCATGAGCCCGAGCTGGATGATCGCCAACGGGATGATGACCGCCAGCAACGCCGTGAGCCGCTCATCCATTCTCCGACCTCCCGTTCGTATCGGGCACGCACTCTGCCGCCGGATGCTACGTCCATGCACGGCGGCCTTCGGCACATTATACTTGGCTGCATCGTCTTCTATTCGGTCGATCGGGAGGTTTTGTGGGCGCTGGGACCGGCAGACTGCGCGTGAAGCGACCGTACTCGCTCGGCGAGGAGATCGCGAACAGCGTGATCCACGGGGTGGGCGCGGGGCTGAGCGCCGCCGCGCTCGCGCTGCTCGTGGCCTTTGCGACCCGGATGTCGGATGGCTGGAGGCTCGCCGGCGCCATCGTCTTCGGCGTGACGCTCCTGCTTGAGTTCGCCGCGTCGACGCTCTACCACAGCTTCTCGCAACCCCGAGTCAAGCACGTGTTCAAGATCCTCGACCACGCCGGCATCTACCTGCTGATCGCAGGGACATACACGCCCTTCATCCTCGTCACCCTGCGTGACAGCGGCTACTGGTGGATGTTGGCTGTGATCTGGGCCATGGCGGTGACAGGCATCGTGGCGGAGGCGTTCTGGGTGTACCGGCCCAAATGGGTCTCCGTCGCGGTCTACCTCATGATGGGGTGGCTCGTGGTCGTGGCGATCCGTCCGCTGGCGGCCCACCTGGCGGAGCCGGGCGTGTGGTTGTTGGCGGCGGGAGGTCTCGCCTACACGTTCGGCACCATCTTCTACGTCCTAAAGAAGGTACCCTACACGCACGCCGTGTGGCATCTCTTCGTATTGGGGGGCGCCGTGTGCCACTTCCTGGTCGTGGCGCTGTACGTGATCTGAGAAGCTGAGACGATCTAGGAATCGAGAATCAGAGGGAGTCATTTTGGAGCGCACCATCACCTACTTCGAGAGCCGAGGCACGGCAAACACCGACACGGTGTTCGAACTCGTGGCCGAGCGGGCGGCCCTATTGGGCATCAACACTGTCGTGGTGCCGTCCACGGCGGGCGCCACCGGACTACGGGCGGTGGAGAATCTGAAGGGGCTTGGCGTGGTGGTCGTGAGCCACTCCACGGGCTACGGCGGTCCGGGCACCCAGCAGATGCCGGCCGAGACCAGAGCTCAGATCGAGGCGAAGGGGGGCAAGGTCCTCACCACGACGCACGCGTTCGGGGGCGTGGGCCGCTCCGTCCGCAAGAAGTTCAACACCTGGCAGGTGGAGGAGATCATCGCGCAGACGCTCAAGCGCATGGGTGAAGGGACCAAGGTGGCAGTCGAGGTCTCGCTCATGGCGGCTGATGCGGGGATGATCCCGGCGCACGAGGAGATAATCGCCTGCGGAGGCAGTGGTCGCGGTCTGGACACGGCGTTGGTGCTGAAGCCCGCCCATGCGCAGACGTTCTTCGACCTGGAGATCCTCGAGGTCATCTGCAAGCCGCGCACGCCGTAGGAGTCGGAGGCGCCGGGAAGCGCCGCGAGGCGCTCACGGGTGCTCAGGGGACCCGCGGGGCGCCGGTCCCCCCGCCGCATATGGCGGACCACGGAACGCCGGTGCTCCCCGTGCGCACGCCCGTCGGCCGGCGCGCGCCCTCGACCGCGGTCTACCGGTCGAGTGAGTCGAGCAGACGCCTGCGAAGGACGTCGAGTGCGGCGTAGGCGGTGCGCTCGCGTATCTCATCACGCGAGCGGAACATGTTGAACCGGCGCGCCAGGACTTCGTCGCCGATCGCCGTGGCCACGTAGACGAGGCCCACGGGTTTCGAAGCGGTGCCACCTGTCGGGCCGGCGATGCCGGTCACGGCGATGGAGCACGTGGCCCCCAGCCGCTCCCGCGCTCCTCTGGCCATCGCTAGAGCCACTTCCTCGCTCACGGCTCCGTGCTCGCGCAGGAGGTCTGGATCGACTCCCAACAGTTGGGTCTTCAGGGCGTCGCCGTAGGTCACGACGCCCCCGAGGAAGAAGTCGCTGCTCCCCGCCTGGTCGGTGAGGCGCTTCGCGACGAGTCCGCCCGTGCACGACTCCGCAGTGGCGAGGGTCAATCCCCGGTCGCGCAGGAGCGAACCCAGGACGCCGGCCAGCGTCTCGTCGTCGGCGCCGAATATCTTGGCTCCCAGTACGTCCCGGACCCGTTCCTCCACCTCGGCCAGGCGCTCGCGCGAGTTGCGGTCCGGCTGGGCCCGTAGGATCAGGGTGATCCCGTCCAGCGAGGCTCGGGTCCCGATCTCGACACCCTCTCCCCGCCACGGTATCTCGCTCAACACGTCGGCAAGCGTCGATTCCCCGATGCCGTGAAGACGCAGCCTGCGGACGGCGGGCTCGCCCGCCGGTTCCCGCTGCCCCAACCTGTGGGAGACGAGGGGGCCGAGGGTCCCCGTCCACATCTGCTCGAGTTCCCGCGGTACGCCCGGCAGCGCGGCGATGAGAGTCTCCCCATCTTCGATCCAGAAGCCCGGTGCCGTCCCCACGATCGGGATGGCCTGCGCCCCCGTGGGGATCAGGGCCTGCTTGCGATTGCTTTCGCCCATATGGATGTCGAGCATGCGGAACCGTTCGCGGATCAGCTCAAGAAGTTCCTCGTGCAGCACGAGAGGTCGGTTGAGGGCATCCGAGACGGCTTCTCGTGTGAGGTCGTCCTCTGTCGGACCGAGACCCCCCGAGAGGATCAGGATGTCCGGGTGGCGCAGCAGCGAGGAGACGATGGCCCGCGAGATCGCTTCGCGATCATCAGTCACAGAGACGGCGTGTGTGGCGAAGACGCCCAGTTCGAGCAGTCGCTCTCCCAGGTAGGCTTGGTTGGTGTTGACGATGTCTCCGCGCAGGAGTTCGTCGCCGGTGAAGATCAGCTCCGCGGTGCCGCGCATGTCACCATCCTGGTCTTGAGCGTTGGTGCCGGGTGGTCTCTTCCGCCTTCCCATCCCCATCGGCCATATGTATCATACTCTCGTGCCGAAGCCAGCCGACCGCGCGGAGGATGCACATGCCATTCGAACAGCTGAAGCTATTTCGCAAGGTCGTCAAGCTCAAGGACGGCACCCTCGTGGTGCTCCGGCCCCTCACGCCTGACGACGGAGGCCGCCTCGCGGCGATGTTCGCCACCATCCCCGAGAACGACCGTCGTCTGCTGCGCCATGATGTGACGGACGCGGCCCTCGTGTCGGCGTGGGTGGAGAGCCTGGACTACGAGAACGTGTTCCCTCTGGTGGCGCAGGTCGACGACGAGATCATCGCAGATGCCACCCTTCACCTGAATCCGGGAACCAGCCTGCGCCATACCGCCGAAGTGAGGGTCTCTATTGGAGGGAAGGCCCGCGGCCGCGGATTGGGTCTCCTGATGCTTGAGGAGTTGGTCGCAGCCGCCGGCAAGCTAGGACTCGAGCAGCTTCGCGCCGAAGTGCCGGTGGGTTCGAGTATCGCTCAACGCGCGTTCGAGAAGGTCGGCTTCCGTCAAGTCGCCATCTTCAAGGACTTCTTCAAGACCGCCGACGGCGAGTATCACGACGTGGCAGTCATGTTCTTGGTCTTGCGCGACCGGTGGGAGGAGTTCTAGACGACCAGCGGCACCGTCGCGCCGAGTCCTCTCTGCGACCAACGGTCGAGGCCTAGCCCGGTCTCGCGAAAGGCTCTTATGGAGATCCCCGACATCGCCTTCGATGCGCACGGCCTCGCGCCCTGCATCGTGCAGGAGTGGTCCACCGGCGAGGTGCTCATGCTCGCCTACATGAACCGGGAGTCCGTCGAGAAGACGCTCGCGACCGGGACCACGTGGTTCTGGAGCCGTTCCCGTGCGAGCCTCTGGAACAAGGGGGAGACCTCAGGTCACGTGCAGAAGGTGCGCGAACTTCGTTTCGACTGTGACGCCGACGCGTTGCTCGCCTTGGTCGAGCAGACAGGTGTCGCGTGCCACACCGGCACAGCGAGCTGCTTCGACGGGCGCCTGCTGTCCGCACCCGCGCAGACCGGGCCGCTCTTCGCGACGCTCACCGACCTCGAAAGCACCATCGTCGGGCGCAAAGCGGCACCTGCGGAGAGTTCGTACACCGCCCGTCTCTTTGGGGGCGGCATCCCCGCGATCGGGGCCAAGGTAGAGGAGGAGGCGGCTGAGGTCGTGGAGGCGGCTGCGTCCGGAGACCTGCCGCACACCGTGTACGAGGCGGGAGACGTGCTCTACCACCTGCTGGTGCTCTTGGCGCACGTGGGCATCCCGCTCTCCGACGTCATGGCCGAGCTCGAACGCCGCAAGGGGTAGGCGTCATCGAGCGCGGCACGGTCGACGTGACGGAGCCGGGCCACACCGCGAGTCCGCAGGTCCGGCGGCCGGACGCGCCACCTGTTGCGCCGCACCTCGAGGCGCGCATCCTGGTCGTCGACAACTACGACTCGTTCACGTACAACTTGGTGCAGTACCTGGGCGAGATCTCCACCGGCGACATCACGGTCCACCGCAACGACAAGATAACGGTGGAGCAGATCCGCGACCGCCGGCCCACCCACATCGTGATCTCGCCCGGACCGTGCACTCCCGACGAAGCCGGCATTAGCCTCGACGTCGTCAGGAGGCTTGCGGGGGAGTTCCCGATCTTGGGAGTGTGCCTCGGGCATCAGGCGATCGGTCAGGCGTTCGGGGCTCGGGTGACGCGAGGCGAAGCGCCCGTTCACGGCAAGACCTCCGAGGTGCACCACGACGGGCGCACCGTGTTCCACGGCATACCGACTCCGTTTCTGGCGACGCGCTACCACTCGTTGGTGGTGCGGGATCTCCCTTCCTGTCTTGAGCTGAGCGCCTGGACCGACGATGACGTGATCATGGGCGTGCGCCACCGCGAGTTCGCCGTCGAGGGCGTGCAGTTCCACCCGGAGAGCATCCTCACGGAGCCGGGTAAGGATATCTTGCGTAACTTCCTTGAGGTGCTCTCTCCGCTGCGGTGCGTGTGAGGCAGCGCGCCGCGCCTCCCGCCGTCCGGGTGACGCAGGGCGACGCGCCTCGATTGGATCCGACTCGGTGTGGGGATGACAGGACCGAGTGCAGCAGATTCACCGGCTCCGTGGTTGCGACTTCAGTCCCGCGGGCTCCGCTTCCGTCTCCAAGGAGGGTGGCAAGATGATCAAGTCGATCCTGGTGGGTGTGGACGCCTCCGCACCGGCCGCCGCGGCGCGAGAGCACGCCGTGGAGTTGGCCCGGGCGTATCAGGCGCGGGTGGTGGGGGTGCACGTCCTCGACGTGCGACTCTTGGAGATGCCGCCGTATCTGGAGTACTCCTACGAGGGCATCCCGCTGATCCCCATGCCCACCGAGATTCTCCAGGGGTTCCGCGAGAAGGGAGAGCGGGTCCTCGAGGAGTTCCGCCGCAGTCTCGACGGTCGCGGAGTCGCCGTCGAGTCGAGGCTGGAGGAAGGCATACCGGCGGAGACGATCGCGGAGATGGGGCGCACCCATGATCTCATCATCCTGGGGAAGCGGGGTGAGCACGCGCGATGGGGGCACGATCTCCTCGGCACGACCACCGAGTCGGTGGTGAGGCGCGCTTCGACTCCGGTGTGGCTGGCGGAGCAGGAGGTGCGTCCGGTCAGGGCCATCCTGGTGATGTTCGACGGCAGTCCGCCCGCGGGTGGGGCGCTCCGTTTGGCCGCCGACATCGCTACCACGCTGGGAGCGACGTTGCGCGTGCTGACGGTCGGTGACTCGGAGATTCAGGCCGGGTCAGTGCAGGAGGGCGCGCGGTCGTACCTCGACGCCTTCGATCTCACCACCGACTATCGGCTCGCGGCGGGCGAGGCGGTCACGGTCGCCTTGGAGCACCTGGAAGCGGAGCCTCCCGACCTGGTGGTCATGGGCAAACAGGGCCACTCATTGATCCGCAGACTGATACTCGGCAGCACCTCAGAGCAGTTGATGCGCGAAATACCCGGACCGGTGCTGCTGGCTTCGTAACACAGGAGGTCGACGCTCGAGGTTCCGAGGGAGACGCCCACCGGCGAGACTCGAGGGGCGACCGACGGTCGCCCAAGGGCTACTCGAGGATGCCCTCCGACTTGAGTCGCTCCTGCAGTGCGTGCGGGCGCACACCGTATAGGGAGGAGAGGTAGTTGAGGTCGTCCTTACGGATGGTAAGGAGTTGGCGCGCTGGGTCGTTGCGCAGATTCTTGAGGAACTGGAGGTAATTCTCGAGCGGCCGTCTCTCGGCGTCGTTCAAACGGTCCAGGTGCTCCAGTCGGATGCGCAGCGGCCGGTTGCCGCCGAGACTACCTTGGAACTCCTCCTCGTCTTCCATCTCGAGCAAGGTGGTGGGGGAGAGTCCGTAGAGGTCGGCAAGCTCGAGAAGCCTCTCCAGGCTGATGCTCCGCTTGCCACGCTCATAGGCGCTGAGTGTGGAGACGACGAACGAGCCTCCAGATCTATCGCAAACCTCCTGGAGGCTCAAGTTCCGATCTTGCCGAAGTCGCCGAAGTTTCTCGCCGACACGCTCCGCGTAGCGGCGCTCTCGGAGATCTCTGCTCACCCGCGCTTCTTGTTCCCCATCCATGGAGCAAATCTACCAGGATTCGAGCCGCAAGACCAGAGTCGGAGTGCCCTTCATGCGCGAGACCCCGGGGGCGCAGGTGTGGTGCGGC
>DASRMJ010000266.1:0-3786 GCA_035647995.1 Thermoleophilia bacterium
TGACACGGTTGCGCTCTACTCGGGGACTATGGGCAAGAAACAGGGGTTGGAACTCTTGGCCGCCGCCGCCGAGCGCCTGCAGGGCCTCCCGGGGCTGGTGTTCGTGTTCTGTGGCAACGGTCCTGGACGAGAGCAGCTGGAGACCTCGTGCAGGCACTTGCCCAACGTCCGTTTCCTCGACCTCCAGCCTCCGGAACACCTCGGGGCGCTCTTGGACATGGCCGACATCCACCTGCTGCCTCAGCAGGCCGGTGCCGCCGATCTGGTCATGCCCTCCAAACTCACCGGCATGCTGGCGAGCGGCCGCCCGGTGGTGGCGACGTCTGCCGAGGGTACAGAGATAGCCCGAGTGGTTCGCGAGCGGGGGGTGATCGTTCCGCCCGGCGACGTGGACGCTCTTGTAGGGGCTATTCGCGAACTGGCGGCCGACGATAACATGAGAGCCCGTCTAGGGGCGAACGCCCGCGCCTACGCGGAGAGGCATCTCTCACGGGATGTGGTGTTGGCGAGGTTCGAGAAAGAGCTTTGTGAACTGGTTGACGGGACCGGCTGAGCGAGCCCTCGGAGCTTGCGGAGCAGGGCCTGTACAATGTACCGATGGGGCGATTTGGCCGGATGCGGGCGCGCCACAATCAACGGTGGTCCGGGCTTCGCCACTAGTCCGGAATGGTCAAACTCCATGTCTGCGCCAAGAGACCTCCAATGGCCCAGGATGCGCGTTCGCGGCTGGCAGTGAACTCGGGGGAATAGGCTGCTTGGCCCGTGTCCCATCGTTCTACACCTCCTTTCTCAGGGGAGAACGGGACTTGGATTCTAAACCCGGGGCGGTTCAGATATTGACGAATCAGTTCGGCTCCGCGATGGCGATGGCGGTTGCGGGATACGGCTACTGGAGCCCGGTAGGGGGGACCCTCTGACTGCTCCCAGACCCAGCGGGCGCTTCACGGTCTTGACCGCGGGGCGGGGCGTACTAGATACGGTCTCGGTCAGCTATCGCTTGCATCATGTCGACCAGTTCCGCCACTGCATCGTAGGCGTACTGACGGAACTGGTTATCGGTTAGAGCCGGGTAGGCTGTTGCGGGCCGTTGGTTCAGAAGCGCTGATATCCCCTCTGCATCGGGACTTTCGAACCAGGCGGTGAGGTCTTTCAGCGCCCTGCGGAACCAGCGCGGCCTCCCTTGAGCCAAACCTGCCAACTCGTCAGCCATCGCGTCTCTCCACTCAGGGAAGGACACCACTACAAAGAAGATGTAGAAGAGGTCCTTCTCCTTCTTCACCGGCTCGCGCCGTCTCCTGACCACAAGCACCTTGTGGAGGATGAACGCACCTGGCGACGGAACCCTCACGGTGAGACGTTCGTTGGGCGGCAACAGCCGTACCAGCCGCGTGTTCTCCAGCAGGAGCCCGACGTACCGCAGCTCCTGCGCGGTCAACCCCGGCTGGACGGGGCGAACGCCCTCCTTGGATCCCGGAGCGTCGGTGATGAACTCGATCTCCACTTCGTCGTCATCTCCGGCGACGTACTTTGTGACAGGAGGCGTATCGAGTGAACAGAACTTGCACTTGAAGCCAACCGCTTTGAGGAGTTCGTCTACCGAATGCTCCTTGAGCACCAAGTCCCGTGGAACGGCCAGGTCGATGTCCTGGGTTCGCGGCGGCCGCTGTGATGAACCCTGGTCGGCCAACTGCTGATAGAGGTAGGGCACCCACCCGCCGGCGACCACGACCTGATCGAGATACGGCTCAATGGCCAGAAGGCTGCGCAGGAGCACAGGATCGAGGCTCATCACAAGGAACCCTCGCGCTCCACAAGACGGGCAAGCTGTCGCTCATATAGGTGCCCCGCCTGCTCCCGCCCCCGGACGGGGTGATCGTATAGGTCGAGGTAGAGTTGAATGTCGGAGGCAGTCCTCATCCCCGGCTTCGGAATCTGATAGTCGAAGAAGCCCGAGTTCAGGTAGTGGGGCAGGCCAACCATCACGTTTGCCCCGCGTTCGACTTCTCGTGCGCCCATTCGGGTGAGAACGCCGTCTGCGCTTTCCGCATCTTTAACATAGACGTCTACTACGTCGAAGAGAGCGAAGCGGGCCACCAGGCTGGCTCCCGCGTGGCCGGTGAAGACGTACTTGACATCCGCCTCATTGAAAGCCGGCGCGAGGGATGGGAGGAGTGCCTCCGCCTCCGGCGAAGGCAGAAAATAACCCCGGTTCTTTGGCTTCCGGCGAGAACGGTAGGCGGCCACCCAGTCCGCCAGCAGTTCCGGGCCGTGACGCAGCAGCACCTTGTCCCCCCGCCGACCCGCGTATCCCCGGCGCTCCAGTTCGGCCGCGACTTTGGAGACGTAGCCGGGGCTCAAACCGACCCCGCCTGCGGACTCACGGACGATTGCGGCGATCTCTCGAACTCCCAGGGCCTTCTGTCGGGTGAGGAGAACGCGCAATACCAGCGTGGCTTTGTCCGAATAGATGTCCCGGCGCTCGCGAGGCTCCTTATCGCGGTTGGGAAAACCCCGGCGATCGATGTGGATCCCAGGCGCCACGATCCAGGCGTTACCGGCCAAGTCGAGGAACGCCGTGCGCAGTCCCCGAAGGAGTTCTTGCTTTGACGGACTCAGATACGTCGCCGCGAGGACGGGGGTGCAGTCGTAGGCCTCACATTCGCGGCGCAGGATTTCGGCAGTATCGGCCAAGCGAACCCTGCTTGTTGACTCGAGGAAATCGACGAGTAGGCGTACGCCGTTGAACTCCACTTCGAGGTCGCTACGGCGGATGGCTTCCCCGTGAGCCCGCTCGAGGACGCGCAGTTGCGAGCCCGGGAGCACTTCCGCGAGAACTTCCTCGAGTCTGGCGAGGGACGCTTCCTCGCTTCGTCTGGTGTTTCCTGCATTTGTTGTGTTTCCCATACGGGAAACAGTGTACTTGTAGGAAACATACAAATCAAGCGTTCGTGGTCTTTGGCCGATGCGGAATAGCCAAGATCGCCGCTTCTGTCCGCCCCATATGCTATAAAGGTATACGAACGCCCGCGGCGTACTGTAGGCTTAAGGGCAACCGGCTAGAGTAGAGGAGACCATGGAGGAAGGGACCTACACTCATACGCTGGCTCAACCGGTAGCAGGGCCGCAGCGGGCTCGTGCGCGGCGCATGCTACCGCTGCTGGATGCCGGCAGCCTCGTGCTCTCATTCGCCGGTGCCCTCTTCCTGCTCCAGGCGCGGGGAGTTATGGACCCAACGCACCGTATCTCCCACGAGATTCTGGTAGCGGTCGCCGGGGTCGCCCTGCTCGTGTTTCTCTTCCGGGACGAGCAGTACTCTTCCGGCCTGCGCATGTCCCGTCTCTCCGATACCATTGCCGTTCTGAAAAATGCGGCTCTCGCCTACGGTGTCACTCTGGTGGCAGCATTTCTCACCAAGGGCTTTTTCACAGGCTTTGCCAACTACTCCCGCACAGTGATCCTGGGGAGCCTTGCCCTTACGGTAGTGCTTCTCTTTGCCGAGCGGGTGGCCCTTCACGCCTATCAGTCCCGCCTTTTTTCCCGCGGTGAGGCCCTCCGCCGGGTGGCGGTGGCGGGAGAAGGACAGGCCACCGACGAGCTTATTAATTTCATAGAGAAGCGCCCGTGGCTGGGTATTCGGTGTGTGGGGCACATCAGTACGTCCGCAGATAACAGCTTCGGCGCCAACGCGGGTCCGCGTTCGCTTCCCCACCTGGGCTCCGCCGACACCCTTACCGAGGTCGCGGAGCAGGAGCGCGTGGACGAGGTTCTGCTGGCCCTGGATCCCTC
>DASRMJ010000267.1:0-4998 GCA_035647995.1 Thermoleophilia bacterium
AGCCGCCGGGCCATGCCGCCCAGGTCGTGGTCCTTCTCCACCAAGTAGACTTCGAAGCCCTGGTTGGCGACGCTGAGGGCGCTGGTCATGCCGGCGACGCCGCCTCCCACCACCAGCAGCGCCTTGTTCACCGGCAGGTCGTACTCCTCGAGGGGCTCCAGGCAGCCCGCCCGGGCGACGGCCATACGCACGATGTCCTTGGCCTTCGCGGTGGCAGCTTCCTTCTCGCGCGAGTGCACCCAGGAGCAGTGCTCCCTGATGTTGGCGAAGTCGAAGAAGTACTGGTTGATGCCGCCCTCACGAAGCGTGTCGCGGAACAGAGGCTCGTGGGTCCGCGGAGTGCAGGCGGCCACGACCACTCGGTTGAGCCCCTTCTCGCGGATGGTCTCGGATATCTGTTGCGCGGCGTCGGTGGAACAGATGAAGAGGCCTTCTTCCGCGTGCACGACGTTTTCCAAGCCCAGCGAGTAGTCGACCACGGAGGGCACGTCCACCACCCGTCCGATATTGGCCCCGCAGTGACACACGAACACCCCGACCTTGGTCTCTTCCTCGGAGACGTCGCGCTCGGTGGGATAGATCCTGTCCCGGGCCAGCTTGCCGCGCCGGTAGGCGAGGAGTTCGCCGCTCAACGACCCCGCCCCGCTGGCCGTAACCACCGACTCCGGGATATCCACGGGTCCGTTGAAGGCGCCGCTCACGAAGACGCCTGGGCGCGAGGTCAGGATGGGGTTGAACGGGTCGGTCTTGCAGAAGCCGTAGGAGTCGAGTTCCACGCCGAACTTGGTCGCCATGTCCTCGGCGTCGGAGGGGGGGTTCATCCCCACCGATAGCACCACCAGGTCGAACTCCTCTTCCTTCACCCCGTCCTCGGTGGTGGAGTACCTGATGGTCACGTTGTTGGTCTCGGGGATCTCCCTCCCCACGGACACGTAGCTCCTGATGAACCGCACTCCGGGAAGGTTCGCGGCTCTCTGGTAGAAGCGCTCGAAGTCCTTGCCGTAGGATCTGATGTCGTTGTGGAACACCGTCGCTTCGATGTCGGCGTCGTGGTCCTTGGAGAGGATCACCTGCTTCTGCGTATACGAGCAGCACACCGCCGAACAGTAGGTGTTGCCGCCCGGGATCACCTGTCGCGAGCCCACGCAGTGGATCCAGGCGATCTTCTTCGGGTGCTTCTTGTCGGAGGGCCGCAGGGCCTCGCCCTCGAACGGGCCGGTGGAGCAGAGGAGCCGTTCGTAGTCGAGGCTGGTGACGACGTTCTGCATCTGGCCGTAGCCGTAATCGCCCCTCAGCCGCGGGTCGAACACCTCGTAGCCCGGGGACAGCACGACCGCCCCCACGTTCACCACGACCTTCTCGGCCTTCTGGTGCAGGTCGATGGCCTTGTTCTTGCACACGCCCACGCAGATGTTGCACTTCTTGTCTTTGAGGTAGAGGCAGTGCTCCTCGTCCACGTAGGTGACCAGGGGCACCGCCTGCGAGAAGTGTATGTGGATGGCCTTGTTGTCCGACAAGCTCTGGTTGTACTTGTCGGGCACCATCACCGGGCAGTACTCCATGCAGGTGTTGCAGCCGGTGCACACGTCTTCTTTGACGTATCTGGGCTTCCTGATCAGAGTCACGTTGAAATCGCCGGCCTCACCCTCCACCCGCTCGACCTCGGTGTAGGTCATGATCTCGATGTTGGGGTGCCGGTTGCACTCGATGAACTTCGGGGATTCGATGCACATCGAGCAGTCGTTGGTGGGGAAGGTCTTGTCGAGCTGCGACATCTTGCCGCCGATGGTCGGCGCCTTCTCCACCAGGTAGACCTTGAAGCCGTCGGTGGCCAGGTCGAGCGCGGCTTGGATCCCGCTGATCCCCGCGCCCACCACCATGACGTCACCGAGACCGTCGTCCGGCAAGATGCTGAGGCTCTGCCCTTGGGCTGTGTCCTTTTCCACTTCTCTACATCCTCATCAGGCGTCTACGGTCCCCTGGAGAGACTCCAGGACGATCTCCGTTATGTCCTTGACCACCGGAGCGCTGCTCTGGTCGGCGCTCAACCTGGCCTCCTCGAACATGGTTATGCAGTATGGGCAGGACGTCGCCAGCACCTCGGCGCCCACTTCCACCGCCTGCGCCATCCGGATGTTCGAGAACCGCTCCTCCTTCGGCGTCTCCATCCAGATGCGGCCTCCGCCCCCTCCGCAACACAGACTGTCGACCCGAGAATCGGACATCTCCACCAGCTCGAGACCGGGCACGCTCCCCAGGAGCGACCGGGGCTCTTCGTAGATGCCGTTGTGCCGGCCCAGGTAGCACGGGTCGTGGTAGGTGACCCGCTTCGCATACTCGTGGCTCAACTCGAGCCTGCCCTGCTTCACCAGATCGAGCAGCAGCTCCGAGATGTGCACCACCTCGAAGTGGGCGTGGAAGTCGGGGTATTCGTTCTTGAAAGTGTGGTAGCAGTGCGGCGACGACACCAGGATCTTGCTCACCCCGGCGTCGATGAACGACTTGATGTTGTCGCGGGCCAGGCGCTTGAACACGTCCTCGTCGCCGGTCTTGCGGATGCTCTCGCCGCAGCAGCTGTCCTTGGAGCCCAGGATGCCGTACTCGACCCCGGCCTTGTTCAGCAGCGTCGCCGTGGCCTTGGCCACCTTCGTCAGACGCGGGTCGTAGCTGAGGTAGCAGCTCGCGAAGTACAAGAACTCCATGCCCTCGCTGAAGGTCTTGACCGAGAGACCCTGCGCCCACTTCCCCCTGTCTTCGCGTTTCTGGCCCAGGGGGTTGCCGTCGCTGAGGAGGCTCGCCCTCGCTGTGCGCACCGGCTGGACGGCCGTGGGGAACACCTTGAACTCCGTGGCGATCCGACGGAGCGCCACGCCCGACTCGATCTGCTTCACGTCACGGGGGCACCGCTGCGGGCATCTGCCACAGGTGGTGCAACGCCAGATCTCCTCTTCTTCGATCTCCGTCATGCCGAAGGTCGCCTCGCGGACGATCTTGCGCATGCTGAAATCCCTCACCAGGTTCCACGGGCAGACGACGTCGCACAGCCCGCACTGGTAGCAGCGATCGAAGGCGGCGCCGCCGTTCTCGTCGACGAGTTCACGGATCTCGGCATAATCCGAGAGGTTCTCAGTCTCCATTGACCTTCCTGTTCCTACGCATGGCCACGGGTCTCTAGCCCCTGCTCGACATGCGGGCGACAGTGTCCAGGATCTTGTCCATTCCGAACTTCTTGGCCAACGATTCCAGGCCGATCTCCATCTCGCCGCGCTTCTCTTCCTCCACCGGCTTCTCGTCTTCCCGCTCGGTGTAGGTGAGGCAGTCGCATCGGCACACCTGCACGCACCAGGGTTCCTTCAGAGTGGGGTCTTCTTCGCACATGTCGCACTTCAGCGGCAGGCCTGAGTCCGGCTCGTAGAAGTAGTCTCGGGACGGGCAGGAGACCCCGCAGAAGCTGCACTCGGAGTACTCCTTGCCGTTGATCGCGTATATGTGCCTGCCGGTGCACTCGGCCGACGTGTTGTCGCCCGCCCGTATCGGCACATACAGGTCGCTGAGCTCGTCGATGATCACCCGGATACGCGACCTGGCCGGGTTCGTGGCGCTGAACCTGGGCCGCGCGTGGAACGCGGAACAGGCCACCTCGCAGGCGCGGCAGCCGATGCACTTGTCAAGGTCGACCTTGATCTCCTTGACCACCCGCTTCTCGGCCGTCTCAGTCATGTGGTTCTCGCTCACTTGGCCACCGTCCCCTCGGCCCCGGCCAAGGCCGGCTCGGCGCTGGTCGAGGCCGACTCGGCGCCGGTCAAGATGCCGCGCCGGATCAAGTCTTCACTCACATAGCCCAGGCCGAGGGCGTCCAACGTCTCCTTGGTGGGGATGCCGTCGTTGGTCCAGCCCTTGAAGGCGTAGTACTCGTCGAGGAGATGCTGTTCCATCTCGGGTTCCCTCTTCTTCCAGTGATCCTCGGGCGGCTTCTCCTCGCTCCGCCGCAGGCCCCGACGCACGTTGATGGCCCTGATGAGGTTCCGGTTGCGGCGCGCGACCTCCCACAGCCCGTCGGTGTCCAGGTCGAGCCCGGTGGCGAGCGAGATGAACTCAGGAAGGTTGTGTATGTGGTAGGGCGCCCGGCCGGCCCATTGGCCCGTGAACGACGAGAGGAAGGCGCAGGTGCCTATGGCGTCGTCTACGTAGTGCATCGTCTCGTTCCAGTCGCAGATGTTCACCGCCGCTTCAACCGACGGATGCGACCGCGGCTCCCACTCCAGGAACCACTTCTTGAACCTCTCGGGGGCGGCGTGCCAGTGCTTCACGAACTCCTCCCGCTCGGCCATGTCGGCCACGGGGATCTGGGGGTAGGAGCCCTCGATCTGGGTGATGTTCATCTTCTCGCCGGTGGCGTACATGAGGAAGTAGGGGTAGTTGACCATCCCCAGCTTGAGCGGCACCTGCTCGAACTTCTTCATGGTGTTGTGGTCGTACTGCTCCGCGCCCTTCCCGATGGCACGGGCCGCTTCGTAGACTCCGTTGGCCAGGACGTCGCCGATGCCCTCCCTCCGCACGATCTTCTCCACTAGATAGAAGAACCTCCCGGCCCCGTCGGACGGGAATCCGGGCACATCCTCGTCGGTGAGGATGCCGGCGTCGTAGAGTTCCACCGCGAAAGCCAGGACCTGGGGCGTCGAGAACCCGTCCAGTCCGTACTCCTGGGTGAGGCCGAGGATGTCGTAGTTGAAGTCCAGCTCTTCGTAGGCCGCCATGGCGTAGGTGAGCTTGCTGTAGCACTTCTGGAAATACGGCATGCGGCCGGGATAGGTGATCGCCTGGTGGCAATCCTTCGGACAGTTGTAGCAGCCGGTCCAGCGCACCCGGGCGTTGTCCGAGATCTCCTTCCACCTCTCCTCGCGCTCGTGGTTCCAGTAGCCCTTGATGCGATCGCGCGCGTTGCCCCAGGCGAAGTTGTTCACGTGGAACTCTTCGTCGTCCTCGTGGGCGAGGAGG
>DASRMJ010000268.1:0-6681 GCA_035647995.1 Thermoleophilia bacterium
CGACATCCTGCCGTTCCCCAAGAACCTGCTCTACCCCCTAGTCAAGCACGGTGACGTGGCTTCCGTTCCGCGCGACGCACAGCACGCCACCTTCGCCGAACTCATCCACAACGATGCAGAGTACGCGCCCGTTGAAGTGCAGAGCCAGGACCTCGCGGTGCTGCAGTACACAGGCGGCACCACCGGGGTGCCCAAGGGTGCGATGCTCACCCACGCCAACCTCTACGCCAACGCCTATCAGTGCCTCAAGTGGTTCCCGGGCGTCGTGCAGGGCTGGGAGCGCATGCTCGTGGTGTTGCCGCTGTTCCACGTGTTCGCCATGTCGGCGGCCATGAACATGGCGGTGCTGATGGCGGCCGAGATGGTGCTGCTGCCGCGATTCGAGGTGCAGCAGGTGCTGCACACCATCGACAAGAATCACCCCACGCTCTTCCCGGGCGTGCCGACGATGTACACGGCGATCAACGGGCGGCAAGACCTCGACAAGTACGACCTCTCGTCCATCAAATACTGCATCTCAGGCGGCGCGGCACTGCCCGTCGAGGTCAAGAAGACCTTCGAGCGGCTCACGGGATGCATCCTGGTGGAGGGATACGGGCTTACCGAGACGTCTCCGGTGGCCACCTGCAACCCCCTAACGGGCGAGAACAAGGCCGGCTCCATCGGACTCCCGGTGCCGCAGACCGTCATCGAGATCCGCTCGCTTGAGGAACCGGCGGCGAAGATGCCTCTCGGCGAGAAGGGCGAGATCTGCATAAAGGGTCCGCAGGTCATGCCCGGCTACTGGCAGAACCAGGAAGCCACCGACGCGGTTCTGAAGGACGGATTCTTGCACTCCGGCGACGTCGGCTACATGGATGATGACGGCTACACCTTCATCGTCGATCGGATGAAGGACATGATCCTCTCCGGCGGGTTCAACGTGTACCCGCGCAACATCGAGGAGGCCGTCTACGAACATCCGGCCGTCTCGGAAGTCGTGTGCATCGGTATCCCCGACGAGTACCGGGGCGAGTGCCCCAAGGTGTTCTACACAGTGAAGCCGGGAGTAACGGTGGGTCCGGACGAGCTCAAGGAGTTCCTCAAGGAGCGACTCTCCAAGGTGGAGATGCCGCGGGACATCGAACAGCGCGAGACGTTACCGAAGACGTTGGTGGGCAAGCTCTCCAAGAAGGAACTGGTGGAAGAGGAGAGGACGAAAGGGGATCTGACGTGGAGGGTGTAGTCATCGCCGGGTACGTGAGGTCACCGATGACCCCGGCGAACAAGGGTGAGCTGGCCAAAGTCCGACCCGACGAGATAGCCCGGCAGGTGATACGCGGACTCGTCGAGCGCACAGGCCTGGACGTCGACGACGTGGAGGACCTGCTCCTGGGATGCTCGTCGCCCGAAGGCGAGCAGGGGCTCAACCTGGCCCGGCTCGTGGGATTCCTGGCCGATCTCCCCGTCTCGATGGCGGCCGTCACCATCAATCGTTTTTGCGGATCGTCGATGCAGGCGATCCACACGGCGGCGGGGGCGGTGCAGATGAACGCAGGCGAGTGCTTCATCTGCGCGGGGGTCGAATCCATGACCCGGGTCCCTATCTGGGGGTTCAACCCCATGCCGCACCCGGGGCTGCACGCGTCGTACGCCGAGGCGTACACGTCCATGGGCATGACCGCTGAGAATGTGGCCAGGATCTACGGGATATCGCGAGAGGAGCAGGAGACCTTCGCGGTCGAGAGTCACCGCAAGGCGGCCCAAGCCGCCGCGGGAGGCCGCTTCGACGACGAGATCGTGTCCATCCGAGATGGAGACCGCGTGATCTCGCGCGACGGCTGCATTCGGCCGGGCACGACGGCGGAGGCCCTGGCGGGACTCAAGCCCGTCTTCCTGGCCGGCGGCACCGTGACGGCAGGCACGGCCTCGCCCCTCACCGATGGAGCGTCGGCCGTGCTCGTCTGCTCCGAGCGCTACGCGCGCGAGAAGGGACTCGACATGCTGGCCCGCATCCGGTCCGTCGCGGTGTCGGGCTGCTCACCTGAGATCATGGGCATGGGACCGGTGGCCTCCACGACCAAGGCTCTGCAGCGGGCCGGCCTCACGATGGACGACATGGACGTGATCGAGATCAACGAGGCGTTCGCCTCCCAGTCCCTGGCCGTGGTGAAGGAGTTGGGCGTCGATCAAGCCAAGCTGAACCTGGACGGCGGAGCGGTGGCCCTGGGCCATCCGCTCGGCGCCAGCGGGGCCCGCGTCACCGGCAAAGCGGCGTCGCTGCTGAAGCGCGAGGGTGCACGCTACGCTCTGGCCACGATGTGCATCGGCGGCGGTCAGGGCATCGCCACCGTGTTGGAGGCGATCTAGATGGGCGCCGCGTCTGAGGCCGGCGGCATACGCCGCGCGGCGGTCATCGGGGCCGGGCTTATGGGGGCCGGCATCGCGGCGCACTTGGCCAACGCCGGCGCCGAGGTGCTTCTCCTCGACATCGTGCCTTCCGACCTACCTGAAGGCGCCTCGCGCAGCGTCCTGGCCGAGACCGCGGTGGCGAAGCTGCTCAAGGCAGACCCCGCCGCCTTCATGCACAAGCGGAACGCCCGGCTCATCACCCCAGGCAATCTCGACGACCATCTCGATCGTTTGGCCGAGGTCGACTGGATCATCGAAGCCGTGGTCGAGCGACTCGACATCAAGCAGCAGGTGTATGCGCGTATCGACGCGGTCCGGCGGCCTGGTTCCGCCGTGAGTTCGAACACCTCCACCATTCCCTTGGTTCGACTGGTGGAAGGCGCTTCCGAGCAGTTCGCGCGCGACTTCATGATCACCCACTTCTTCAATCCACCGCGCTACATGCGCCTGCTGGAGCTGGTGGTGGGGGAGAAGACCGATCCGGCCACGGCCCAGATGCTGCGCTCGTTCGCCGACGAACGGTTGGGCAAGGGCGTGGTCGACGCCAACGACACCCCGGGCTTCATCGCCAACCGCATCGGGGGCTACTTCCTGCAGTGCGCCATGGTGGAAGCCATGGACTCCGGCTTGAGTGTGGAGGAGGCCGACGCGGTGCTGGGGCGCCCCATGGGCGCGCCCAAGACCGGCATCTTCGGGTTGCTCGACCTGGTGGGCCTCGACACCGTGCGGCACGTCGGTCGAAGCCTGTTCGAGAACCTGCCTGCGGACGATCCCTTCCACGCCGTGCACCGGGAGCCTGAGCTGGTGACCCGCCTCATCGAGGCCGGCTACACCGGACGCAAGGGCAAGGGCGGTTTCTACCGACTGAACACCGAAGGAGGAGGCAGGGTGAAGGAGGCCGTGGACCTTGCCACGGGCGACTACCATCCCGCCGCCAAACCTCGCCTCGGGAGCGTCGACGCCGCCCGCCGGGGTGGATTGCGGGCTCTCGTCGAGTCGCCCGACCCGGGCGGCGCCTACGCGTGGCGGGTTCTCAGTCGCACCTTGAGCTATGCCGCCGCGCTGGTCCCGTCCGTGGCCGCCGACATCACCGCCGTGGACGAGGCCATGCGCCTCGGCTACAACTGGAAGAAGGGTCCTTTCGAGTTGATCGACGAGCTCGGTGCGGCCTGGTTCGCCGAGAGACTGGCGGAGGACGGGCAGGCGGTGCCGACTCTGGTGGCACTGGCGGCGGCCGGCTCTACCGCCGCCGGTGCGTTCTACCGCGTCGCTGAAGGCAACCTGCAGCACTTGACGCCGGACGGCGGCTACGCCGACGTCCGGCGTCGTCCGGGCGTGCTCCTGCTGGCCGATGTCAAGCGCCGCGGCGAGAGGATCGCCGGCAACTCCTCAGCGAGTCTGTGGGACCTGGGCGACGGGGTCGCCTGCCTCGAGTTCCACTCGAAGATGAACGCCTTCGACGACGGCACCCTCAAGATGATCGGCACCGCCATTGAGACCGTCATGATGTCCGGCTTCGCCGGTCTCGTGCTCTACAGCGACGGCGACAACTACTCGGTGGGCGCCAACATCGGCTTGGGCCTCTTCGCCGCCAACATCGGTCTGTGGCCGGCCATCACCGAGTTGGTGGAGGGCGGCCAGCAGGCCTATCGTTTCCTCAAGTATGCTCCGTTCCCCGTAGTGGCGGCGCCCGCCGGGCTGGCCCTGGGTGGCGGCTGCGAATCGCTGCTGCATAGCGACGCGATCCAGGCCCACGCCGAGAGCTACATCGGCCTGCCGGAAGCGGGTCTGGGTCTGCTGCCGTCGTGGGGCGGCACCAAGGAGATGCTTCTGCGTCACACGCAGAACCGGAAGCGCATGCACGGCCCGGTGCCCCCTATCGCGGGGGCCTTTGAGACCATCAGCATGGCGAAGGTGTCGCGGTCGGCGGAGGAAGCGCGCGAGCTGCTCTTCCTGCGTGGGGACGACGGGGTCACCATGAACCGCGACCGGCTCCTGGCCGACGCGAAGGCCAAGGTGCTGGAGCTGGCGGTCTCCTACGCGCCGCCGGAAGAGCCCACGTTCAAGTTGCCCGGACCGTCGGGTCGGGCGGCGCTCGAGATATTCGTGGGCGAGTTCGTCAACTCAGGGAAAGCCACCGCCCACGACGCGGTCGTGTCGGGGCAGATCGCCGTCGTACTGACGGGAGGAGACGCCGACATCACGGAGGAGGTCTCCGAGGAGCGCCTCCTCGAACTAGAACGTGAGGGCTTCCTGGCGCTCATCCACGAACCGAAGACCCTTGCCCGGGTCGAGCATATGCTCGAGACCGGCCGACCGTTGAGGAACTGAGGCCATGACCATCTACAAGGCTCCCCTGCGCGACATCCGCTTCATCCTGAATGAACTCGTCCACGCCGAGCGACTCGTCGACCTCCCCGGCTACGAGGAGGCCACGCTCGACCAGATCGACTTCATACTCGAGGAGATAGCCGGCATCTGCGAGAACCTGCTCTTCCCCTTGAGTCGCATCGGTGACGAGGAGGGGTGTCGCTTCGAGAACGGGACCGTCACCACCCCGCCCGGATTCAAAGAGGCCTACGCGAAGTACGTGGAGGCCGGCTGGCCGGCCCTGGCCTGCGACCCCGAGTTCGAAGGGATGGGCCTTCCCAAGCTCGTGAGCTTCCTCGGAGAGGAGGTGCTCTCCGCGAGCAACCTGGCGTTCGCCGTCTACCCGCTGCTCACCACCGGTGCCTACACGGCCATCCACAAGCACGGCTCCGACGAGCTGAAGCGCAAGTATCTGCCCAAGATGGTCTCGGGGGTATGGTGCGGAACCATGTGCCTCACCGAAGCCCATTGCGGCACCGACCTTGGGCTGGTGCGAACCCGGGCACTGCCACAGGACGACGGCTCCTACCGCGTCACCGGCACCAAGATCTTCATCAGTTCGGGTGACCACGACTTCACTGAGAACATCATCCACCTGGTGCTGGCCCGTCTGCCCGACGCGCCTCCGGGGATCAAAGGCATCAGCCTGTTCTTGGTGCCCAAGATACGCGTGGAGGAGGATGGGTCGCTCGGCGCCGGCAACGGCGTGACCTGCGGCGGGATCGAGAAGAAGATGGGGGTGGCGGGGTCGTCCACCTGCGTGCTCAACTTCGACGATGCTGTCGGCTACCTGGTGGGCGAGAAGCACCGGGGCATGAGCCACATGTTCACCATGATGAACGCGGCGCGCTTGGGCGTGGGCATGCAGGGCCTCGGCATAGCCGAGGTCGCCTACCAGAACGCCGTCGCCTACGCCCGCGACCGCGTGCAGGGGCGGGCGCTCAAAGAGCCCCGCTACCCGGAGCGCGAGGCCGACCCGCTCATCGTGCACCCCGACGTCCGTCGCATGCTCCTGACCATGCGGGCCGTCACCGAAGGCGGTCGCGCCCTCGCCGGATGGGTGGGGCTCAACCTCGACCTGGCCGAACGCCATCCTGACCCTCAGGTGCGCGAGGAGGCCGGTGACCTGGTCGACCTGCTGACTCCGGTGGTCAAGGCCTTCTTCACCGATCATGGCTTCGCCGCCGCCAATATGGGCGTGCAGATCCACGGTGGGCACGGCTACATCCGCGAGACGGGCGTGGAGCAGTACGTGCGCGATGTCCGCATCTGCCAGATCTGGGAGGGCGCGAACGGCATCCAAGGACTCGACTTGGTGGGGCGTAAGCTCGGCCTGCACAACGGCCGCCTGCTGCGACGCTTCTTCCACCCGGTGGCTGCGTACCTGGAGGCGCGGCAGACGGACGCCCGCCTCGGCGAGTTCGTCGCGCCGGTGGCCAAGGCTTTCGGACGGCTTCAGCAGGCGACGGCGCGCATCGCCCAGCAGGGCCTGCGCGACCCCGACGAAGCCGCCGCCGTGGCGAGCGACTACCTGCGACTGTTCGCCTTGGTCGCCCTCGGATACATGTGGCTGCAGATGGCCGAGATCAGCCTGGGGCGACTGGGCATCGGGGTGGGCGCCGCCGCCGGCGCGACCGCCGGATCTGCCGCATCCGCCGTCGCCGCAATTGCCGTGGCCACGGATCCCAAAGACCTGGTCTTCTACCGAGGCAAGCTGGCCACGGCTCGCTTCTTCTTCCAGAAGTTGCTGCCGGAGAGTTCATCGCTCTTCGCCGCCATCATGGCCGGGGCGGCGCCGGTGATGGCGTTGGACGACAAGGAGTTCTAGCACGGCCGCGCCCCCGTGTCCCCGCGCCAACGTGGGCGCGGGGACACGGGGGCGCGGCCGTGCTAGAACTCCTTGTCGTCCAACGCCATCAC
>DASRMJ010000269.1:0-11224 GCA_035647995.1 Thermoleophilia bacterium
GCTGCGCTCCGCCGGTCACCTGCACCCTCAGCACGCCGTGGCTCACCGGTCTCCGCGCCAGGAGCCGGGCCACTCCTCTCCAGACGGAGTCGGAATCGAGGGGGATGCCCGATTCCTCGCAACCCCGGGTCAGACGGTCGCGGTGGAGGTCCCACAAGCAAGGAGCGCCGTCGACCACCTTGAGCGTCTCGAAGAGGCTCTCGCCGTACATGACCCCGCGGTCGAACGCCGAGACCGTGGCCTCTCCCCGCGGCACCAAGGCCCCGTCGAGCAGGACCACATCCGCAGTGGCCGCGCCATCGCAGTCGTGTGGGCTACTCCCCGTGCTGCTCGTGAGCCTCACCGGCCAATCGACCCGCCTCCAGCGCCGCGCCCACCATGGCCTCGGCCTTGCTGAGCGACTCCATGTACTCGTTCCCGGCGACGGAGTCGGCCACCACGCCGCCCCCGGCCTGCGCGTACAACCTGCCCCCGACGCGCGCCAAGGTGCGGATGACGATGTTGGTGTCCATGTCGCCGTTGTATCCGAAGAAGCCGAACGAGCCTGTATAGGGGCCGCGACGCACCGTCTCCAGCTCGTCGATGACCTCCATGCACCGCACCTTAGGGCAACCTGTGATAGTCCCTCCCGGGAACATCGCCCGCAGAAGGTCGACGGCGTCCCTCGAGGCGGACAGCGTGCCGGTGACGTTGCTCACGATATGGATGACGTGACTGTAGCGCTCGTTCACCATCAACTCGTCCACGTGCACCGAGCCGTACTCACACACCCGGCCGAGATCGTTGCGCTCCAGGTCGACGAGCATGATGTGCTCCGCGCGTTCCTTGGGGTCGAGATTGAGGTCGTCGGCCAAGACCCCGTCCTCGGTGAAATCGCGGCCGCGACGGCGTGTGCCGGCGATGGGCCGGGTGTCGGCCACTCTCCCCCGTAGCCTCACCAGCCGCTCGGGCGAGCTGGAGAAGAGCTCGTATCCCGACAGACGCAGGTACCCCGCGAACGGCGAGGGGTTCACTCTGCGGAGCACCCGGTACAGCAGAGAGGATTCACCCTCATACCGAAGCTCGAGGCGCTGCGACAGGTTGGTCTGAAAGATGTCGCCGGCCCACACATACTCCCGGGCACGCTCCACCATGGCTTCGTACTGCGCACGCGTTAGGTTCGAGCCGGTCCTCAGGCTCCCCTCTCGGCTGTGTCCGTCGACGGAGAGGTCCAGGTGGACCCTCGGGGCGCGGGCGGCCCGGGACAGGTACTCCTCTATCTCCTCCAACGCCTCGGGCGAGTGGGCCACCGCGGTCACCCGGCCGCGCTCGTGATCGAAGCACACCCACTTCCGCGGGAAGATGACGTCGACATCGGGTATACGGAGATCGTCCAGCGTGTCGTCGGGTAACACCTCGATGTAGCGGCCGGCGTCGTAGGTGAGCAGACCGTAGGCCCCCACCCACTCCGGCTCCCCCTCATCGGGCCCGAGCCAGGTGATGGGACGCCGCCGGTCCCGGAGTGCGTCGCGCAACACCGGAAAGGGATCGCCTCGGGTGTCGTCACGCACCCAAGTCCCGCCCCCATCCAGGCGGCAGAGCGCGACACGCCCATCCTTGGCCCACAGGTGGGCCTCCGGATCCCAAGCCAAGAGCGATCTTCGCGCGAGGTTGGGATTGCCGCCCGCGCTGTCCAGGAGCACGGAGAGCCGCGAGGGATCGAGGGGAGGGTCCCCTGCGCCGGTCTGCCCCCCTCCCCGGGGGATCAGATCGAGACGCTCCATGAGTTCGATGGGACGGTACGCATATGGTCCGAGGACCCGCCCGAACCACCGTTCGTCCGCCGCCGCGTCCGTCGATGAGCCGAACCCGACGCCGGACCCCGGACCGGTCGTCACGACCTCTCCCAGCCGGCGCCTTCCCGGTCGTTGGGGCGTCGGGCCGCGTCGGGACGCTGGTCCGACTGCATGTCGGAGAAGCGCGTGTAGCGCTCGATGAAGGCCAACTTGGCCTCGCCGATGGGACCGTTCCGTTGCTTGCCGATGACGATCTCGGCGATGCCCTTGTCGGCGCTGTCCTTGTTGTAGACCTCGTCCCGGTAGATGAAGAGGACGAGGTCGGCGTCCTGCTCGATGGCCCCCGATTCCCTGAGGTCGGAGAGGACGGGACGCTTGTTCCCGGCACGTTGCTCCACCTGCCGCGAGAGCTGCGAAAGTGCCAAGACGGGGATGTCCAGGTCGCGCGCGAGGATCTTGAGGCCCCGTGAGATGCGTGAGATCTCTTGCTGCCGGTTCTCCGTGCTCGCGTCGCCCATCATCAGCTGCAGGTAGTCGATGATGATCAACCCCAGCCCCTTCTCCTTCGCCTTCAAGCGCCTGGACTTCGCGCGTATCTCCATGAGGTTCACGGAAGCCGTGTCGTCGATGTAGATGGGGGCCGTGAAGAGTGGGGTGCAGGCGGCCGTCAGCTTGCTCCACTCGGCCGGCTGAAGGAGGCCGTGACGCAGGCGGTGGCTGTCGACGCGGGCCTCGGAGCACATCATCCGCTGCACCAGCTCCATCCTCGACATCTCGAGGCTGAAGAGGGCCACGCCCTTGCCCTGATCCACCGCGACGTTCCGCGCGATGTTCAGAGCCAAGGCGGTCTTGCCCATGGAGGGGCGGGCGGCCAGGATCACCAGATTGGCCGGCTGGAAGCCGGTGATCTTCTCGTCCAAACGCCGGAACCCGGTCTCCACCCCGGTGGTCCGTCGCCCCTCGGACATTATCTTCTCGAGCTCGGCGAAGTTCTCGCTGATCAAGTCGCTCAGCCGGTGGAACTCGGATGAGACCCGGTTCTGCGAGATGTCGAACACCATCTGTTCCGCTCGATCGATAAGATCGACCGGCTCGCCCTCGCGCCGATAGCCGAGTTCGGCGATGCCGGTGCCCACCTCGATGAGCGACCGCAGCATGTAGTTCTCGCGGACGATCTCAGCGTAGTAGCGGGCGTTGGTGGCCGCTGGGACCGCCGACACCATACTGTGCACGAACGCGCGCCCGCCCACTTCTTCGAGGCGCGCTTGATTGCTGAGCGCCTCGCTCACCATGATGGGGTCCACCGGCTCGCCACGACCGTAGAGGTCTTCGATGACCTCGTAGATGTACTGGTGGCTGCGCCGGTAGAAGTGTACCGGTCTCAGCACCTCGGTCACGCCGGGTATCAGATTGGGGGCGACCATGAGCGCGCCGAGCACCGACACCTCGGCATCGAGGTTCTGCGGCGGGACGTAGTCCGTCTTGCTCCCGGCGCGACCGGGTCCGTTGTCACCCACGAATCGCTCCCCGCATCCGCGGCATCAGATCACCAGGGCGGTCGAGGCCGCTACTTCTTCTCCTCGGGCACGACTATGACCTTGACTTCGGCCGGTTCGACCGAGGCGTGCACGTCTACCTTGACCATGTAGGTGCCGACGGCCTTGATCGCGTCTTCGAGGTGCACGTTGCGCTTGTCGATGCGCACTTTGCGCGCCTGGAAGATGGCCGTCGCTATGTCTTGACTGGTTATCGAACCGAAAAGCCGATCGCCGCTGCCGACGGGCGCGGGGATCGTGAGCACCGTCTTGCTCAACATGTCGCGGGAATCCTCCGCCTGCGCGGCTTCACGGCGCTCGCGGGCATCACGCTCTTCTTGCGCCGTCCGCACCGCGGCTATGCGGCTGGCCGTGGCGACCTCTGCCAGTTTCTGCGGCAGCAGGAAATTCCGGGCGTAGCCGTCGGACACGTTCGCCACGCCGCCCTTCCTGCCGACCTTGTCGACGTCTTGCCGCAAGATGACTTCCATCTAACTCTCCTCCTGGTCGCCCGTGCCCCGGGAGCCCGCAGGGCCGGCAGAACCGGCCTTCGGCGCTCGAGGCGCGAAGCGCTTCCTATAGTCGAACCACGTATCCAACAATCCGGCCCAGCTTGTGATCTGAAGTAGAAGCTGGCCAAGAACCGCGCCCCCGTACACGGCGATGCGCACTCCGGCGCCGTGTCGTCGGGTCACCACGAACCAGTGCGCCACCGATAGTCCCTGGATGAAGAACAGCGTCTCGAAGAACATAAAGAAGTTCAACCCTATCAGACGCGCCGCCTCCGCCCACGCTCCGAGAGCCGGGCCCAGAGCCATCAGACCCAGTCCCACGATGAAACCGTACGACGCCGACCAGTGCAATCGGAACCGCGAGAACGCCAGCCCGCTCGCCGCCTTCTCTCCGAGGTGCGGAAAGACCACCGCCACCAAGGCCAAGGTGGCGCTCGCCATGATGAGACCCGCCACCCCCAGGATCGAAGGGAGTAGGTAGGGGACGATGTCGAGCCACTCCCGGATCTGACGCGACGCCGATTCGATCACCGCCGGGTCCACACCCATAGACGAGTAGAGCCGGCTCGCGGCCGCCAGCGAATCGTCCACCAGCTTGACGATCTGGGTCCGATCCAACCCCGCCAGGACCCACGCCGCCACCGTCGAGACGGCGAACGCCACGGCTCCACCGACGGTCGTCGCCAAGAGAGTAGCCGAGAAGCCCAGCCGACGAGCGAGGGCCCATCCCACGACGACACCCACCAGCGCGCTGAGCAGGAACGTGAGCAGGCCGTTGCCCAGACCGGTGAGAGCTGCGCTGAGGACGCCCGCGCCGAACGCGGCAGCCACGCCCACGACCACGCCCCGGCGGAACGTCACGTAGGCGGCGGGCATCGGCAGCACCGGCATCAACACGGCGCCCAACACCGGCACGTAGGCGATCAAGGCGCTCAACACAACAGCGAGCGCCACCGCCTTCCCTGCCTCGCTCGTCGCTCCTGTGGAGAAGCTACTCATGCCTGGTCGAGGCGCCCGCCCCAAGCGGGCAGCCGAGCACTTCTACCGGTTGGAGTACGGCAGCAGAGCCATCTCGCGGGCGCGTCTGATCGCGACCGCGAGCTGACGCTGGTGGCGCCGGCAGGCCCCGGTGGTGCGACGCGAACGGATCTTGGCCCGCTCGGACGTGAACCGCCGAAGCTGGTTGAAGTCCTTGTAGTCGACGTGCTGGATCTTCTCTTTACAGAAATAGCAGTACTTGCGACGGCGGTTCCCGGTTGTGGGTCTCGTGCGCCGCCTCTTGGCGAATGCCACGTGTATGCCTCCTGATGGCTGACTAGAACGGTATGTCGTCCTCGTCGTCGATCTTGCTGAAGTCTATGTCGCGAAAGTCCGCGTCGCCGGAGTTCGAGCCGGATCCTGGGGCCGACGCACGGTTGGAACGTCCGCCGCCTGCACCGCCGGAACTGCCGGAATCTCCGGAGCCCTCGTTTGCGCCGCCCAAGAACATCACCGTGTCGGCGATGATGTCCACTCTGCTGCGCTTCGATCCGTCCTGGGCCTCCCAGGAGTCGTAGTTCAAGCGACCGTCGACGGCAACTTGGCGACCCTTTGCAAGGTAGCGTGCGCAGTTCTCGCCCTGCTGTCCCCACACGGTGACGTCGAAGAAGTTGGCCTTCTCCTGCCACTGTCCGGACGAATCCTTGACCGAGGAGTTGACCGCGACTCCCAGCTTGCACAAAGACGTGCCGCTAGGAAGCTGCTTGAGTTCAGGGTCTCTTGTCAGGTTGCCCACGAGTGTGACGTGGGCTATTCCCCTAGCCATTGTCTACTCCTCGGTGGTGGTCGCCGCGACGGCCGCGACGGCCGCGACGGGCGCTACAGGATCTTCGAGACGCACGGGCATGTTGCGGACCACCGCATCGGTGATTCCAAGCACGCGGGTGATCTCATCGAGAGTCTTGGGCTCTACGTTGAAGTACATCACGTAGTAGTAGCCCTCGGTCATGTGGGCGATCTCGTAGGCGAAGCGGCGTTTGCCCCATTCGTCGATCTTGCCCATCACGCCTTGGTCGGCGGCGACGATCTCCTTGATGCGATCAAGGATCGCGGCGCGGGCCTCGTCCACGGTGTCGGGACGCAGGATAAGCATCAGCTCGTAGCTGTTCAGTTCGGTCACCTCCTTCGGACTGTGCGGCCCCGGCCTCTCTGCCGGAGCAGGGGTGAAACATAGGATTGTATCCGGCGCACATGGCGCACGTGCCGCGAAACGCGGACGGTGGAGTATACACACGGCGGCCCCAAATGCCCACTGCTCTACCCGGGAGGTCCCGGTAGAAGGCCGTCTTCCTCGCCCGCCGCAACGGGCGCGCACTCCTGAGCCTCGATGCCGAACCCGCCGACGTGCAGATCGTAGGCGACACCATCAGCGCACAGCAGACGGTCTACCTCGGCCAAGCGAGCGGCGCTGACATCGAGCGCGATGCCACAGAGCCCACCGGGCACGCCTTCGGGCCGAGGGACCACGTCGACCTCGAGGCCCGCCTCCAGGAGGATCTCCTCCGCCCTCAGGGCCGACTGGGTGTTGTGGAACAGGAGCACCATGCACCCGAGTATACCGACCCCGTCGGACAGAAGAGCCGCGCCCCGGCCGGAGGGCCGGGGCGCGGCTGCTACGAGCTTGGCGAGACCTTCGGTCTAGCCCTGGGGATCGCTCGGGGGAGTCGGCGCAGACTTCGACTCCTCGACCGCCGCGACCGCGGATGCGGCGGCCGGCGCGGCGGCCGGCTGTGCAGGCCCCGCATCGTCGTGGTGCCGCTGGTGCCCTCGGCCGCCGGACGTCCTCGCGGTCAGCAACCGTATGAGCCTGTATCCAAGCCAGGCCAACAGGACCAGCAGGACCAGAACGGGCAGGGCACCGCCCATGAACACGATGATCTCGTTGACGCTGTCGACGAACGCGTGAAGAGCGTCCTTGAGCGAGTCGACGAAACCCCAACTCCCCGCCGGCTTGAACTCACTGCCCGCCTCGTACAAGCTGATGGTCAGCGTCGAGAAGCTGGTGTGCTCGTCGAGGAACCTGATGCGGCCCTTGAGTTGCTCGATCTCCATCTGGGTCTGCGAGAGCACCTGCCGCACCTGCAGGATCTCGTCGATCGTCTTGGCCTTGTCCATGAGAGCCAGGAAAGCCTTCTCCTGGACTTCGGCATTCTTCAACCGGGCGCCGAGATCAAGATACTCCTCGGTCACGTCTTGGGTGTCGACGTTGCGCGACTTCACCGTGCCCAGCTTGGCGGCATCGCTCAGGGCTTGGGTGAAGGCGGTCTCGGGCACGCGAAGGGCGATAGTGCCACTGCGCATGGTGCTTTCCGCGTCTGCCGCGGTGGAGTTGGACGACACCACGTATCCGCCGAACTTGTCCGCCAAGAGGAGCGCCTGATCGAACGCTATCTGGAACTGTCCCCGCTCGACTTCGACCAGTAGCGTCGCATTGCTGACGATCTTACGGTCTAGGGACATGGAAGTCTCGAAGATGCCGGCGGTGCCGCTCTCGCCCATAAGCGGCGCGCCGGATCCGGACTTGTTCGAGAACTGGTCCCCGCTGCCGGGTAGAGTGGGCGCTCCGGAGTCCGATGCGTAAATGGTCGTTGCCGGGCTGCCGGCGACGTCACGCGTAGGGGAGTCCCCCCCGCACCCGGCGATCAGCAGGCCCAGCAACAGTGCCAACGCAAGCGCCGGAGCCCACCTCATGCGAAAGCCGAACTCCGCCGGGCCCTGCAGTGCCGCCCGCTGCAGCCGCGCTGCGCGGCTCAACGCGTCCTTCGGAAATGAACTCCCCGTGCCGGACATCTCGCCCTCCTCCATCTCGGTCGCCGCCTCGCGGGGCGACCCCTCGTGATCGCGCGCAGGCTCTGACGAGCCGTCAAGGCGGCTCGGTTCCTCAGTCCTCCACTTCGAGCGCGCTCCGCACCTGCTGGACGATGCCGCGAACGGCCTCGACGTACTCGGGGGCACGCTCGAACGGAGGGGCCTCGTCAAGGTCGGCCCGGCGCACGCCGGCGCTGTAGGGAAGCGCTCCCAGTATGTGGAAGCCCTCGAGCATCGCCTCCATCTGAGCCCGCTCCGACGGATCGACCTTGTTGAGCACCACGAACAGACGCTTGATGCCGATATCGGAGGCGAGGCGCCTGATCGAATCAGCGGTGCGTGCGCTGCGGGCACCCGGCTCCACCACTACGATCATGGCGTCCACCCCTTCGGCCGTGCCCCGACCCAGGTGCTCGATGCCCGCTTCCATGTCGAGGATGACCACCTCCTTGCGCCGCAGCAGCAGGTGCCGGATGAGCGAGCGAAGAAGCACCGATTCCGGACACACGCAACCGCCGGCTCCCTCCTTGACCGTCCCCATGACCATCAGCCGTATGCCGTCCATGGGCACGCTCAGCTCGTCGGGGATGTCGTCCACGCGAGGGTTGATCTTGAAGAAGCCGCCCATGGTGCCGGGTGTCGACCCGGTGCGCTCGGCGATGAGCTCCTTCATGTCGGCGATGGGTACGATGGCGCGGGCCACGTCGGCGTCTATGCCGAGCGCGCTCGCCAGGTTGGCGTCGGGATCCGCGTCCACGGCCAGCACCTTGTACCCATCGGATGCGAATATGCGCGCCATCGTGCCGGCCAGCGTGGTCTTGCCTACCCCGCCCTTCCCAGTTATGGCGATCTTCATCGTGAACGACCTTTCATCCCAAGGATGTGCACAACCAGAGCGGACAGCAAACCGGCGAGTCCGATGACCAATGACAGGCCTCCGCCCGCGTAGAGCAGGGTAGCGACGACCACCGCGACCTGGCCCGGCGAGTCGGCGGAGCCCGGTTCTCCCGCAGACGCCGCAGCGAGCACGGACGCGCTGATCAGCATCACCACCCCGGCGAACAAAAGCCGCGCGGGAGCACGCACCGGCGAGCGCTCCAGCCTCTCGTTGGCCCGGCCGGCCAGCCTGCTCCCGACTGAGTCTAAGCCTCCGATGAGGTCAAGGCGTGGGCCGTGGGCCTTGCGCGCCACTCTAGAGCTCCGAAAGACCCACGCCGCGCACCCGCCACTCCGGCCACATCGTCCGACCTACTCCTTGGTTCCGCGCAGCGGGCGGGCGGGCACGCCGCCGACCCTGGCGCCCGCGCCGACATCCGCGTTCACGAGGCTGTGAGCCGACACGACCGCACCGTCGCCGATGACCACCCCGGCCAAGATCGTGCAGTTCGCCCCGATGACGACATCCCGGCCGATGACCACCGGCCCCGTGCGCAACTCCTCACGCAGGAACTCGTGAGCCAAGATGACGGTGTTGTAGCCGATGATGGTGTTCGCCCCCACGGATATCAATTGGGGGTAGAAGACGTCGAAGGTCGATCCGAGTCCGGGAGCGGCGAAGGGGCCGATGTGGATCCCAATGGCTCGGAGGAGCATCAGCTTCCACCTCAAGAAGGGAAGATACCTGCAGGCGTACACCACGGCGAAGTTGACCGCCACCCGTCTCAGAGGTACCCGACTGCGCCAGTCCCACATGGAGTTCATGCGGCCCGCGGGGTGACTGGTGAGCCGCGCGTGCCTCTTGATCGCGATGTGTTGGGTGTTGTCTTCCAGCACTGCTCACGCCCTTCGCGGTCCGTTTGACTGCACGCCAGTCTAGCATGAGCAACCGCTAAACCCCGGTGGCCCGAGTGCCGATAGGCGATCAATGGCACTCAATTCCGCATACACCCACACCGTCGCTCCTCCTTACGAGCCGGAACATGCTCGACCGTTCCAGGCCAACCTGGCCCGAGGCGTCGCCCTTTGGAGCACGTTGGCCGGGGCGTTGGTGGTCACTCTCTTGGCGGCCGGGTGGCTCGTCGGACTCCGAGAGATCGACACCGCTCCGCCGGCCATAGCCCTCGGGTTCTTCTTCCTCGCGCTGGCCCCTATCGGTCGGTACATAGTCAAGAACGAGGACTCGTGGAGCCACTCGCGGGACATGAAGGTCGCGGGTCTCCTGGTGACGCTCGATATCGGCACGGGCGCTTTCGTGCTCTTCTGGACGGGCGGCCCCGAATCGGTGCTGATAGTCCTCGTGCCGCTCCTGCCTTTCGCCCTGCGACTACTGGGCAACATCTGGTACTCCGTGGCCTACACGGTCGCGATCGCCGCGGGGTTCGCCATCATGATCATCGGCGAACGACTCGGCTTTCTGCGGCATGCCGCTTCGCTCTTGGACGCTGCGGTCATATCGCACGGCCAGGCGACAGGTCTCCTCGTGTTCACCACGACTGCGACGGTCGTCTCAGCCACCATCCTGGCCGACGCGATCGCCAAGATCGTCACGCGAAGGGAGACCGAGGCGATCGCCTTCTCGGAGAAGATGAACACCCGCGCAGAGGAACTCGCCCTGCTGCTGCGCATTGGCAGGGTGCTTTCTCGCTCGGCCGACTTCGAAGTGGCCGCGCGCGAGGCCCTCGACCACGTCCATGCCCATTTCCGGCCCGCCGCCACGGTCCTCTACCTCAAGGACCCGCACACGGGGTTGCTCGCCGTGCTGAGTTCGCTGGGTGAGTGGGCGGGAGACGAGCGTTCCGAGACGACCCTCGCATCGACCGCATTGGACGCCCGTGAAGCGCACATGTACCCTGAGGCCGCAGCGGGCGGACGAAGCCGCCACTCCACCATGATCGCACCCCTGCTGGTGGAAGATACCGGCTACGGAGCCATCAAGGTGGTCGGCCAGCCGGGCCGAACCTTCGATCGCTCCAAGCTGGCACTCCTCGAAACTATCGCATCGGAGCTGGCCGCCACGGTAAGGAGTGCCAGCAACTACCAGTCGGCCAACGCAGAACTGACGCGCGCGGGTGCCGAATTGGCGGCGTTGAACACGTTCACGCGTTCCGTCAGCTCGAGCCTAGACCTCGACAACATCTGCCACAACCTCCTCTCCACCGCTATGCGATTGACCGGCGCCGATAGCGGTCTGGTGACGATCCTCTCCTCGGATGGGAACGCGGATATCTCGATATTCCGTAACTACGAACCCACCACGGAGCGCCTCCTGCGCTCCACAGATTGGCGCCGGTCTCGCGGCCTCTTCGGTCGGGCTCTCCGCACCGGCAGACCGGTCGTGGTCGGCGACGTGAGCCTGGACAGTGAATACGAGAGCATCGTGCCCGCGGTGCGCTCCAAGGTGTGCGTGCCGATCGTCGTCCAAGGAGATGTCGCAGGCATGGTCAGCCTCGAGAGCCGCGCCACGGACGCCTACTCACCCAACGACGTGGACTTCCTCGCCGCCATGGCGGAATCTGCGGCCGTGGCGGTCAAAAACGCGCGCCTCTACCGCACCTTGGAGGAGTCCGCCATCCGGGACGGCCTCACCGGACTCTACAACCACTCCTACTTCCACCAG
>DASRMJ010000270.1:0-8407 GCA_035647995.1 Thermoleophilia bacterium
CTCTCCCGCGATGACGACGAGTCCGTTCGTGATCAAGGTCTCGCAGGCCACCCGGCCGTAGGGATCGGCGGCGAGGACCGCATCCAGGACCGCGTCAGAGATCTGATCGGCCATCTTGTCGGGATGGCCCTCGCTCACCGATTCAGACGTGAACAGGAATTCATGGTTCTCCACTGCACCCTCCATGGATGACTACGACCGCCGCACGCGGTCTGGGTTCGCTTCGTAGGGTCCGGCGCGCGCGCTTGCGAGCGCGTGACGGCCGGCCCCGGCAACCTTACCAGCTTTGGGCTTCGCCGACTTCCCCGGACGGTCGTGCCTCGGGCTCCCTTTCGAACGGGATCAACAGCTTGATGTCGTCGACCCGCAACACCAGCGCCTCACAATGTTTCGCCGAGGAGGACGCCTGTTTGGCCGAACTGAAGGTGGCGTCGGTGATCACCAAAAAGCGTGCAGCCGGGTCGTTAACGATGTCCGACACCCGCTCCTTGTATCCACCCGGCTTCGTGTGGATCAACCCCGTGACCACGTAGTCATCCGTGTACACCTTCACCCTTACCGGGATAGTCTTGACTCCGAACGTCACGAGGACTCCCTTCTCATTCGTTGCCGTTCTGCCTCTGTCTCAACGCCTCGGCGAACCGAGAGGAATCGATGATGGCGCGTTCGTGGGTGCCTTCTCCGATCGGCCCCCGGTCGTCGGACGCGAAGACCGCGAACGAGACCCGCCGCCGATCCACTGCGACCACCCGGGCTTCGGCCACCACCTTCATGCCGAGCGCGGTGGGCGCCAAGTGCTGAACGTCCACCCGCGTGCCCACCGATGAGGTCCCCGGCTGAAGGCTGTCGGCTATCGCAGCCACAGCCGCCCGCTCCATGAGGGCGATCATCGTGGGAGTCGAGAGTCCGAGCACAGCGCCGGAGCCCACGGCGGCCGCAAGCATAGTCTCGTCGACGACCGTCTCGACGCGACCCACATCGTCCGGTCTCGGCCGCCTCTCGGTCACGTTCGCGACGACTCCCGCGCCCGCTACCGGTGGTCGACCACGCGCCGGGCCTTGCCCGTGTGGCGCGGCACCGACTTCGGCTCCACCAACTTCACCCGGGCCCGCACTCCGAGCTCCTCTTGGAGACGATCCTCGACGTGCCGCTCGAACTCGACGAGGCGGCGCATGGCGTCTGGGAGGAACGCCGGATCCACCTCGATCTGAACCACCATCTCGTCGAGTTTGCCCTTGCGGTCGAGCACGATCTGGAAGTGCGGTTCGACCCCTTCCACCTCCAAGAGCACCTCTTCGACCTGAGATGGGAAGACATTGACTCCCCGCACGATGATCATGTCATCGGTGCGCGCGTACACCTTGCTGTGCCGCGCCAGCGTGCGGCCGCACGCGCACGGCTTGGAACTCACGCTTGCGAGATCGCCGGTGCGATAGCGGAGGACGGGCACGGCTTCCTTTGTGAGCGAGGTGAAGACCAGTTCCCCCTCCGTGCCTTCGGGCAGGGATTTGCCCGTCTCGGGGTCGACCACTTCGACGATGAAGTGGTCTTCGTTGATATGCAGCCCTTCCTTGACGACACACTCACCCGACACACCGGGGCCTATCACTTCAGAGAGCCCATAATTGTCGGAGGCGGTGACCCCTAGGCGCCGCTCGAGCTCTTCGCGGACCCTGTTGGTCCAGGGTTCGGCACCGAAGAGGCCGACTCGCAGACCCAGCTCTCCGATATCGAAGCCGAAGTCGTGGGCGGCTTCGGCCATGTACATCGCATACGATGGCGTGCAGACCAGGACGGTGGTCCTGTAGTCGCGCATGATGGTGAGTTGGCGACGCGTGTTGCCGGTGGAAGCGGGTATGACCATGGCCCCGATGCGCTCCAGCCCGTGATGAAGCCCGAAAGCTCCCGTCTGGAGTCCGTATCCGAACGCCACTTGGGCTACGTCCTGCGGGCGGGCGCCACCGGCCATGACCACTCGAGCGCAGAGTTCCGCCCAGGTGTTAAGGTCTCCCCGCGTGTAACCCACCACTGTCGGCCGACTCATGGTGCCGGTGGAGGCGTGCACTCTGACCACCCGCTCCAGCGGCACCGCGAAGAGGCCGTAGGGGTAGCACTGCTTGAAATGGTCCTTGGTGGTGAAGGGGATCTTGGCCAGGTCGTCGAGAGACCGGATATCTTGCGGCTTGAGCCCCATGGACTGCCAGGAATCCCGGTAGAGCGGCACGTTGGTGACTGCCCACCGCAGCGACATCTGGAGTCGCTTGAATTGCAGGTCGCGGAGTTCCTCGCGGCCCATCATCTCGTATTCCGGGTTCCAGACCTGGTTCATCCGCTCTCCGTCCTCGCTCCGCCCCGGCCGCTATGTTGGCCGAAGTAGATGGCCTGTACGTCAGGATTCTCGAGGAGCGCGGCCGCCTTGTCCTCCAAGACGACCCTCCCCCGCTCCAGTACGAGGCCCCTGTCGGCAAGACTAAGCGCAATGCGCGCGTCCTGCTCTACGAGCAGCATCCCCAGACCCTTCGAGTTGAGTTCGCGTAGGATCGTGAAGATCTCCTTCACGATGATCGGCGCGAGTCCCATCGACGGTTCATCCAACAGTAACACCTTCGGCTCCGCCATGAGAGCCCGACCGACGGCGAGCATCTGCTGTTCGCCGCCCGACAACGTCCCAGCCTGCTGGCGCCTGCGCTCCTGCAGCCTAGGGAAGAGCGCGAAGATCTCGTCGAGCTTCCGGGCCATCACCTTGCCCCTGTTGCGCCGTGCGTAGGCGCCAAGCTCGAGGTTCTCCTGAACCGTGAGCGGACCGAACAGCTGTCTCCCCTCGGGGATCTGCACCACCCCCAGGGCCGCGATGCCCTCTACGCTCATCCCATCGATGCGCGTGCCGTCGAACTCTATCGAGCCACCCCACAGCGGGGTGAGGCCCGAGATGGCCTTGAGTAATGTGCTCTTGCCTGCACCGTTGGCCCCGATCATAGTCACGATGTCCCCGGCCCCGACGACGCAGTCCACGCCGTGGAGCACTTCGATCCGGCCATACCCCGTGCGTACCCCCTTCAGCGTAAGGGCCATTACAGATCGGCCCCCAGGTAGGCGCGGATCACTTCTTCATCGTTCTGGATCATGAGCGGAGGTCCCTCGGCGATCTTGCGTCCGTAGTCGAGCACCACGACTTCGTCGGAGATGTTCATGACGAAGCCCATGTCGTGCTCCACGAGGAGCACGGTGATCCCTTCGTCCCTGATGCGCCGCACGCTGTCCGCCAGACGATCGGTCTCCTCGTTGTTGAGCCCGGCCGCGGGTTCGTCCAGGAGTAGCACGCGAGGTTCCGTGGCCAGCGCGCGGGCGATCTCAAGAAGATGGCGCTCGCCAAGAGGCAACGACCCCGCCTGCGCGGCAGCATGCTCCTCGATGCCCACCCGCCGGAGAGCCCGTATGGATGCCTCAGTGATGGCCTGCTCCTCCCGCCTGTGGCGCGGAGTCGTGAAGAACGCAGCGAGGAGTCCAGCGTTGCTCTTCGCGTGTCGGCCCACCTTCACGTTGTCCAGGACACTCATGTCGTCGAAGAGTTTGCTGTGCTGGAACGTGCGGCCGATGCCGACACGACAGGCCCTGTCGGACGTCATGCCGGTGATCTCCTTTCCGGCGAATACGATGCTGCCCTCAGTGGGTGCTTCTATCGCCGAAACCAGGTTGAACAGCGTGGTCTTACCCGCCCCGTTCGGTCCGATCAGGGCCTTGATCTGGCCCTCATACAGCGAGAAGGTCACATCGCGCAACGCCTCCAGCCCACCGAAGCGCTTGCTCACCGATTCGACGCGGAGGATGGGCATCAGACCGTGCCTCCATCCGCGGCGCCCGTTCCCTCGGTCATAGCCGCGCCGCTGCCCGGACGACCACCGCCCCTGATGCCGCGCCGCCACTTGCCCAACAGTGCGGGCACCCCGATCATCCCGGTGGGCAGGAAGATCATGATCACGATCACCAGGATGCCGAACACCAGGTTGGTGTAGTCATCGTACTGGCGCAGATACTCAGGCAGAAGTGCCACGAGCAGGGTGCCCCACACGGCCCCCCACACGCTTCCCAACCCTCCGATGACCACGCCGGTGACCAGCAGCACCGAGAACGTGAGCGTGAAGCTGTCGGGGCTGATGTACTGCACGTAGTAGGCGTAGAAGCTGCCGGCGATGCTCGCGAACACCGCCGAGACCACGAATATCTGCACCTTGTGAAAAGCCGTGTCCACCCCGAGCGACCGCGCCGCCACCTCCGAACGGTGGAGTCCCTTCAACGACCGACCCACGCGGGAGTCCGATAGATTGAGCGAGATCAGCAACATCACGAGCGCGACCCCCCACACGAGCAGGTGGAATGCTCGAGGGTTGTACTGGGTGAAGCGGAGCCCTCCGACGGCAAGAGCTGGGATCCCGGTGAGACCGTCGGTGCCGTTGGTAAGGCTCTTGGTCTGCACAAGGAGGATGAAGACGATCTCCCCCACTCCGAGCGTGGCTAGGGCCAGGTAGTGTCCCTTCAACTTCAGAGTTGGGATACCGATGATCACTGCCGCGAAGGCGGCGATGCAGGCGGCGAGGGCCATGGCCAACCACGGATCCATGTGCCACCTCGTGGTCATGATGGCCGACCCGTACGCGCCGATCCCCACGAAAGCAGCGTGTCCCAGCGAGATCTGGCCTGCCTGCCCCATCAGTAGGTTCAGACCCAGCGAGATCATCAGTCGCGTGGCGGTGAAAGCCAGAACGGAGAGGTAGTAGGCGTTGTTGAGAAAGATGGGGGCCCCCAGCGCCACCACCGCGAACATAGCGAACGCGGAGTGCCGGCGGGCGAATGTGAGCAGCCTGCCGCCGTTCACGTGGTCGCCCCCGCTCTCATACCTTTTCCACGGGCCTCTGACCCATGAGTCCTTGAGGTCTAACGAAGAGAACAGCTAGAAGGATCAGGAACGCCACGGCGTCCTTGTAGCCGGCGCTGACGACTCCAACGGCCAAAGATTCCAGCACGCCGAGTGCCAGGCCTCCGAGGACGGCCCCGATGGGACTCCCCAAGCCCCCGAGGATGGCAGCCGCGAACCCTTTGAGTCCTATCATCGCGCCCGAACCGTAGCCCATGAAGCTGCTGGGAGTGATCAAGACTCCCCCGGCGGCCGAGATAGCCGCGCTCACCGCGAAACTGATCAGCACGACGCGCGAGTAGGAGATACCCATCAAGCGGGCCGCCTCGGGATTGACGGAGCAGGCCCTCACCGCCTTCCCGGCCAGCGTCCGCCGATAGAAGAGTTGTAGTGCCACGACGATCACGAGCGTGAGACCCATCACCCACAGGCTCTGTGGGGTCATGCGGGCGCCGAAGATCTTTATCGGCGTCTCCCCCGAGAATGCCGGCAGCGGAAGGGAGTCCCTCCCCCAGAAGATCATCGCGAAGGTGCGAAAGGCCAAGGAGGCGCCGATGGTGACGATGATCTGCGCCAGCACTGATGCTTTGAGAAGAGGACGGATGGCGAGGAGTTCAAAGATGATGCCGACCAGCATGACGATGAGCACGGCCCCGCAAAAAGCTACGGGAAGAGGAAGCCCAAGCCGGTGAAGGCTCACAGCCGTCAACCCGCCGAGCATCACGAACTCGCCCTGAGCGAAGTTGATGATATCGGTGGCGTTGTAGATGAGGGTGAAACCCAGCGCGGTGAGTGCGTAGATACTACCGTTGGTGATCCCGCTCACGATGTACTGCAAGAACTGATCGAATGACAACTGGCCCCCTGGGTTCCGCGGTAGAAATGCGGCGGCGGCCTCCAACGGAGGCCGCCGCCGCATTCGACAACGTCAGACTGCTACTTCGCCCAGACCCACGCGCCGCCTTCGATCTTGATCATGATCATATCGTCGACGGAAAGGCCATCGTGATCGGTCGATGAGTAGTTGAAGATACCGCCGGTGCCCGGGAAGCCCGTGGTGGCGTTCAGAGCCGACTGGATCGCGGCCGCATCGGTCGATTGAGCGGTGTTGATCGCATTCACCAGCAGCGCCGACGCGTCGAAGGCGTGGCCGGCGAACGTGTTCGGCTTGCCGCCGGTGGCGGCCTCAAACGCGGCCACGAACTGGCTTACCACAGCCTTCTGGGCGGGATCGGTGATCGACTCGACAGCAAGCAGCTTTCCGGCGGGGAAGACCACACCCTCAGCCGCGTCGCCTGCGAGGTCGATGAACGCCTTGTTGGCGATGCCGTGGCTGCCGATGTATGGGATCTCCATGCCAAGCTGCTTCATGTTCTTCGCAGCGACGGCCGGTCCCGGGTTGGTTCCCCACACGATCAGGGCTTCCGGGTTCGCGCCCTTGATCTTGGTCAGCTGGGCCGTGACATCGGTGTCGTCGGTCTTGTAGGACTCCGTCGCGACGATCTCAAGGCCCAATCCGGGAGCCGATTTCGCGATCTCAGCTGCGCCGGAGGCTCCAAAGGCATTCTCGTCGTGCAGGACGGCGATCTTCGTCACACCGAGTGTCTCGGCCACGTACTTCAGGGCGCGGGCCGCCGCAAGGGCGTCCTTCTGGGGTGTACGCCAGATCCAGTCCATCGGGGGCTCGTCAGTGATCGCGTTCGATGCGGCCATAGCGAGCTGAGGAATGCCGGCTTCAGCGGTGATCGGCTTGATCGCCAGGGTCGCGCCGGACGTGGTGCACCCGATCAGAGCGACGACCTTGTCCTGCTGGATCAACTTCTGAGTAGCGGTGACCGCTTCCTTGGGGTTGCTCTGATCGTCTTCGATGATGATCTGGACCGGACGACCGAGCACGCCGCCGGCGTCGTTGATCTGCGTCTCCATCATCGCGAGCACCGCGCGTTCGGGCTCACCCAGAGGGCTTGCAGGGCCCGTGGCGGAGACCACGGCTCCGATCAAGATCGGATCTCCGGAAGGACCGGCCGGCGCGGTGGTGTCGGTGGTGGCTACAGCCGTCGTTTCCGTCGTCGGGGCGGCGGTGGTCGTGGTGGTCTCTCCCCCTCCGCAGCCGACCATCCAAAGCAGCCCAAGTGCCGCGAGTACTGCTACAACAATGACAACATTCTTCCTGTGCATCTACTCCCCCTTAGTTCTCGTTGCCGCTACGTTCCTGCTACCTACCTGCCGGCGGTCCAGCCTCACGCCCGCCGACAACACGCACAACACTCTCATCATAACCAGTCTGAGAAATCCCTACAACATTCACACTGACCGAGACTACAGCGAACCTCCGTCCAGGCACTCGAACCCGTGCTCGGTCAGCAGAGCCTCAACCGCCACGTGATCCTCGACGCGCAGCACCACAGATCGCCGCGTGGTGAGGTACATGTACTCGATGTCGATCCCTGCGGCCGATAGCAGTGCGACAGCCTGTGCCAGCGCCGAGATGCCCTCTTCGATCCCGACGGACACCACCTGGTTCTCCACCACGACCAACCCACGACTCTCGAGGATCGCCCGCGCGTTGCCGGCGGTGGGCGCAAGAATGCGGACGATGCCGTAGTCGCTCACGTCGGCCAGGGAGAATCCGAAGACAGGGACATCCTCGGAGGCAAGGATCCCGAGCACCTCGGCGATACGACCCCTCTTGTTCTCGAGAAAGAGTGAAAGTTGGGCTACGGCCATGACGACCCTCCGATTCCAGTCCCTGAGCGCGTCTTTGAATGCGCGCTGCATTCTACGACAACAAAGTGGGCACCGCAACGCTCTAACCCTAACCTTGGATAGGCGGCGGGCTGCGCTGCGGGTCCCGCCTTGCGGTACCATGTGCTCCGCAGCTGGCGCTTGATGGCCCCCCAGTCCTCCCAGAGGAGCGGCGTGATGCAGGTAAGACAGGCTCGTGTGGCCGACGTCCCCGAGATCCAGAGGCTCGTGAACGGGTACGCCTCTCAAGGCGTCATGCTTCCGCGCTCGCTGCATTCGATCTACGGGCAGCTGCGCGACCATCAGGTCATGGTCGAAGGCGACCGGATCCTTGGATGCGTGGCTCTCTCCATCGTGTGGGAGGATCTGGCTGAGATCAGGTCATTGGCGGTGGTAGCCGACGCGCAGGGTGGCGGCATAGGGCGCGCGCTCGCGGAGAAGATGATCGCCGAGGCTCAGGAGATCGGTATCCGCCGAGTGTTCGTGCTTACCTTCGTCGAGGATTTCTTCGTGAACATGGGGTTCCATCGGGTGGAGAAGTCGGAGCTCCCTCACAAGATCTGGCGCGAGTGTGTCCACTGCGTGCACTTTCCCGATTGCGACGAGGTAGCCCTCGTCCTGGAGCTCGATCGGGGCTGATCGGACGGATCGCGTCGCCGGCGTGGACGACGCGGCTCACGGTCGCCGCTATCCGGGGCGAAGCGCCGCTTCTACGTATTTCACCGATGGATCCCAGAGGATCCACTCCAT
>DASRMJ010000271.1:0-2573 GCA_035647995.1 Thermoleophilia bacterium
CAACTCCCGGGGCTCGTCGAGACGGTCGAGGCGAAGTCGTCCACCGACATGTTCTTCCACCTCAGCATGTTCACCCCGGAGCAGTTGGACGAGATCCCACAGTACATCGAGGACTTCGGGGTCACCTCGTTCAAGTTCTACATGTGCGGCGTGACGGGCGTGTTCCCGAACGTCGAAGACGACTTCATCGCCGACGGCCTCAAGCGCCTGGTCGGCTTGGGCGGGCACCTCACCGGCTGCGTCCACTGTGAGAACCAAGAGATGTTCAACGCCGACTTCGCCAAGGTGGCCGAGGCCACGCTCGACGGCGGGCTGCGTGAGTGGGCCGGTGTGGGCACAGCTGAGTCCGAGGAGAACGCGGTGCTTCGTGCCTGCCGCTTGGCAGGGGACACAGGAGCCCGCTTCTACCTGGTGCACATGTCTTCGGGGAAGGGCGTGAAGGCCGCCGCCGCGAACCGGCCGGCGGGCAACCTCTTCGTGGAGACCACCTCGCCGTATCTCTCGCTCGACAAAGACGACCCCTCCGGCCTGCTCGCCAAGATGCTGCCTCCGATCAAGGACGCCTCCGACCGCGAAGCGCTCTGGGAAGCGGTGAAGGACGGCACCATCAACAGCATCGGCACCGACAACGTGTCGTTGAACCGCGAGATCAAGGGTGCCGACAAGGGCATGCTCAACGCCATGCCCGGCTATGCGGTGCTGCAGACGCATCTCCCGGTGCTCCTGCACGAAGGCGTCAACAAGCGTGGGCTGTCGCTGGAGCGTCTGGTGGAACTCACGAGCAAGGGCCCGGCCGAGATCTACGGCCTCTACCCGAAGAAGGGCACCATCGGAGTCGGTTCCGACGCAGACCTGGTGATCGTCGATCTCGAGAAGGAACAGGTCGTGGACGAGGGCAAACTCTACTCCTTCTCAGACTTCTCGATCTACAACGGTCGCACTCTCAAGGGTTGGCCGGTGATGACGGTAAAGGCCGGGAAGGTGGTCGTGGAAGACGGCGAAGTGGTGTCGGACGCCGGCATCGGCAACTACCTGCGCCGCACCAAGTAGTCGGATAAGCTCGGCAACAACGCCCGTCGGCAGAGTTCGGCGGGCGCGGCCGTCTTCGGAGGCCGTCAACGGAGGTGTTCCAGCGGTGCTGCAGTTGAGGATCCAGGGTCGGGGAGGTCAGGGAGCCCAGATGGCGGGCGAGGTTCTGGCCACGGCCTTCTTCCAGGAGGGCAAGTACGTCCAGGCCTATTCGACGTATGGAGGGGCGCGGCGCGGCACGCCGGTGTCCACCTTCATCCGCATCGACGACGACCCGGTGCGGGAGCGGTGCGACATCGAGGAGCCTGACGCGATCGTGTGTTTCGACCCCTCCCTGCTCAGCCCGGCCCTCCTCTCCGGAGCCACCCCCCAAACAGTGCTGCTCGTCAATTCCACCCGTGGCCCCGAGGAGTTCGCCGACCTGGGAGACCTGCGCGTCGCCACGATCGACGCTCTCGCCGTCGCCCAAGGGAACGGGTTGGGGCGCATCGTCAACTCCACCCTGCTGGGTGCGTTCGCCCGCGTGCTGGGGGCTCCCGACATCGAGGTGCTCCTTGAGGTCGTGCGGCAGGTCTCGCCGCGGAAGACGGAAGAGAACGTCAAGTCCGCCCGCGACGGCTACGACTCGGTCCGCATGTTGAAAGGGGGCGCGGCATGAGCGCCATCAGCAGCGGGACCAGCGGAAAGCCCGGTTCGGCCACGCACCGCCCCAAAGAAGTCACCGGCCCTCCGGCGGCGGCGCGGGCGGCCGCGGCGGCAGGCGAGGTGCCCACCATCTGGACCACCGGCTGGACGGACGTGTTCAACACGGGCACCTGGCGCGCCGCCACCCCGGTGCACGAGTGGCGCCCGTCGCCCTGCCACGTCGATTGCCCCATCGGCAACGCCATCCCCCGCTGGATCAAGCCCATCGCCGAGGGCGCGCACGAGGAGGCCTGGCTGGCACTGGTGGACACCAATCCCTTCCCGGCGGTGACCGGCCGCGTCTGCCACCACCCCTGCGAGGGTCACTGCAATCGCGAGGTGCTGGAAGCTGTCGTCGGCATCAACGGACTGGAGCACTTCCTGGGTGACCGGGCTCTGGAGGAGGGCTGGGCGCTGCCGGCTCCCGGTGACCCCCAGGGGAAGAGTGTGGCCGTCGTGGGAGGCGGCCCGGCCGGCCTCTCTTGCGCCTATCACCTGCGCCGCCTGGGCTACGAAGTGACGGTGTTAGAGGCCCGGCCCGCGCTGGGGGGTCTGCTGCGCTACGGCATACCTGAATATCGTCTGCCCGCCCCAGTGGTCGATGCTGAGATACGGCGGATCCTCGACCTGGGCGTAGAGGTGCGCACCAACACGCCGGTGGCTGACGCGGCTGCGCTCGAACGATTGCGCCGGGAGTTCGACGCCGTGTTCGTGGCGGTGGGGGCCCAACAGGCCAAGACGCTTGCGCACCTGGAACAGGGCGCCGGCGCCGGCCGCGTGCTCGACGGACTCGAGTATCTGCGCCGCTGCATCGAGGGGGTCGCCCGCGATCTGGGTGAGCGCATGACGGTCGTCGGCGG
>DASRMJ010000272.1:0-2985 GCA_035647995.1 Thermoleophilia bacterium
GGTCGGCGCCCGGATCCTCCACCGAGAGGCCCCCAGCCACGTTCACAAAGATGTCACACTCGCCCAAGTGCAGCCCTGCCCTTCGGGTGAGCACCGCCGTCACCATGGCTAGTCGGTTGCCGTCCACGCCCCGCGTAACCCGACGAGGCATCGCGAGCCCCGAGGGCACCACCAGCGCCTGCACCTCGGCCAGCAGGCATCGTGTGCCTTCCATCGCCGCCAGCACCGCCGACCCCGGACTGTCCGATCCCTCTTCGAGAAAGAGCGATGAAGGGTCGGGGACGCCGAGCAGTCCGCGTCCGGTCATCTGGAAGACGCCCACCTCGTTGGTGGAACCGAACCGGTTCTTGACGCCCCGAAGGAGGCGATAGGGTCGGCTGCGATCTCCCTCGAACGACAGGACGGCGTCGACCATGTGCTCGAGCACGCGCGGTCCGGCGAGGTCGCCGGACTTCGTGACGTGACCTACCAGCAACATGATGATGCCCTTCTCTTTCGCCACCCTCAGTAGTTGTCCTGTCACATCCCTGATCTGCGACACGGACCCCGGAGCCGAGGAGATGTCCTCGGACCAGAGGGTCTGCACGCTGTCCACGACGCACACCGCGGGGCGGTGCTCGTCGAGACAGGCCACCACCGACCCCGTGCGGGTCTCGCTGATCAGGCGCAGACCGTCGAACGGGCCTTCGAGCCTGCGGGCACGCATCTTCACCTGGGCAGCCGACTCCTCGCCCGACACCAGCAGTGTCGGGATGCCCCGCCCCTGCAGGCTCAGGAGCGCCTGGAGGAGCAGAGTGCTCTTGCCGATACCCGGCTCGCCCCCGACCAGCACCAGCGACCCAGGCACCAGACCGCCTCCCAAGACGCGGTCGAACTCGTCGATACCGGTGAAGATGCGTTCCTCCGCATCGGTGCTCACCGAGTCGAGGCGGAGCGGCGTCGGTGCCGAAGCATGGCCTCCGCCGTTCGACGGGCGCGCATGCACCACCTCTTCCACCAGCGTGTTCCACTCACCACAGTCCGGACACCGGCCGAGCCAGCGCGGGCTCTGATAGCCACAGCCGGTGCACGTGAAGAGGCTCCGGGTGCGTGCCACTCTCCGCTGCCCTACTGCGATTCTTCGCCCACCAGGACCTCGGAGGCCCCGGTGAGGACATCGACGATGACCAAGTGCTCCCCGTCACGCCCCATGACGACCGTCGAACCCGGCGGAAGCTTCCCGCTGAGGACCTCCTCGGCGAGGACGTCTTCGATGTGGCGTTGGATGGCCCGGCGCAGCGGCCTGGCCCCCATCGCCGGATCGTAGCCGACTTCCAGGAGAAGCTCCTTGCCTTCGTTCGTGAGCTCCAGGTTGATGCCCCGGTCGGTAAGTTGAACGCGCAGCCGAGCCAACATGAGGTCGATGATGTCGTAGATCTGGTCCTTGCTGAGCTTGTGGAACACGATGACCTCGTCGATCCGGTTCAGGAACTCCGGACGGAAGATCTTCTTCAACTCGCCCATCACTCGGCTCTTCATGTCGCCATATTCCAGGCCACCGTCGCCCAAGGACTCGCCGAACCCGAGGGTCTGGCCCTTGGAGATGATGCCGGCCCCGACGTTCGAGGTCATGATCACGATGGTGTTGCGGAAGTCGACCGTGCGCCCCTGGGCATCGGTGAGACGGCCGTCCTCCAAGATCTGCAGGAGGATGTTGAATACATCGGGGTGCGCCTTCTCGATCTCATCGAGCAGCACCACACTGTAGGGTTTGCGCCGCACCGCCTCCGTGAGCTGACCGCCTTCGTCGTAGCCCACGTAGCCGGGAGGAGAGCCGACCAGCCGACTCACCGCGTGCTTCTCCATGTATTCGGACATATCGACCTGGATGAGCGCGTCCTCGTCGCCAAAGAGGAACTCCGCCAGCGTGCGGGCCAATTCCGTCTTGCCCACTCCGGACGGACCCAAGAACACGAACGATCCACCGGGCCGCTTCGGGTCCTTGAGACCGGCGCGCGAGCGCCTGATGGCCTTCGATACCGCCGTCAAGGCTTCGTCCTGGCCCACGATGCGCTTGTGCAGCTCGTCTTCCATGCGAAGCAGCTTCTGCGTTTCAGCCTCGGTGAGCTTGACCACCGGGATGCCGGTCCACATCGCCACAACCTCGGCGATCTCTTCCTCCCCGATAGAGGCGCGGGAGCCTTCGTCGGAACTCTTCCAGCGCTCCTCGAGTTCCTTCTTCTCGTTGATCAAGCGGCGCTCGCGGTCGCGCAGGTTGGCGGCCTTCTCGAACTCCTGCCCTTCGATAGCCGCCTCTTTCTCTTTGCGCACGGCCTGGATCTTGTCCTCGAGCTCCTTGTAGTCGGGCGGGGCGGTCATGCTCTTGATCCGCTTGCGTGCGGCCGCCTCATCCATCAAATCGATAGCCTTGTCGGGCAAGAAACGGTCGCTGATGTAGCGGTCGGCCAGATAGGCCGCGGCCTCGAGCGCCTCGTCGGTGATCGTGATGCGATGGTGCGCCTCGTACCGGTCGCGCAGGCCGCTCAAGATCTCCTGGGTCTCTTCCACGGAGGGTTCTTTCACCGTGATCTGCTGGAAGCGCCTCTCCAGCGCAGCGTCGCGCGCCAGGTACTTGCGATACTCGTCGATAGTCGTGGCGCCGATCGTTTGTATCTCACCGCGGGCGAGCGCCGGCTTCAAGATGGACGCCGCGTCGATGGCTCCCTCGGCCGCACCGGCTCCCACGAGATTGTGGATCTCGTCGATGAACAGGATGATGTCACCCCGCTCGCCGATCTCCTTCATGACCTTCTTCAAGCGTTCCTCGAACTCGCCGCGATACTTCGAGCCGGCCACCAGAGCACCCAGGTCGAGCGTGTAGATCTGCTTGTCTTTGAGGAGTTCGGGCACTTCGTTGGCGGCGATGCGCCGTGCGAGGCCTTCGACGACCGCGGTCTTGCCTACACCCGGCTCGCCGATCAGCACAGGGTTGTTCTTGGTGCGACG
>DASRMJ010000273.1:0-2450 GCA_035647995.1 Thermoleophilia bacterium
ATCTTACTCGACTGCCTCTTCGTGGGATAGCCCCGGAGCAGTGAGCCCTGCATCCACCGAGGGGGAGCGGGTCTCCACCGCCAGAGGTATCTCGGGTCCAGTCGGCACCAACAGGCGCGCCGCGAAGATCCCCCTGCCACGGGCTCGGCAGAAGGAGTGCTGCCGGCAACAGGACCGCACTCGCTACGGATGTCTGCGAGAACATGATGAGTTCGAGCGAGGCCCGACGCAGGAGGCGTTTCTGGACCGCGATCATGACCCCGATCACCGCAGCGGTGCCGAGCGAGAGGCCCACGCCGAGAAGTCGCGCGCTCCGTCCAGGCCCGGGCCGCCACCGGCCCACCAACGACGCTAGGCCGGTTGACGAACTCGATGCGGAGGACTAATTTCCCCGTCTCAACGAAGCGCCCACGTAAGGATCGCCATGACGTCGACCCCCGCGCGCTGGAGGGTGGTCCTTGCCTTCGCCGCCGTGTACATCATCTGGGGAACCACCTACCTTGCCATCCGCTTCGCGGTGGAGACCATCCCGCCGTTCCTCATGGGCGGGGTACGGTTCGTCCTCGCCGGAGCCCTTCTCTACTCGTGGACCCGACTTCGCGGGGTCTCTCGCCCCGATCCGGCCCAGTGGAGGCCCGCGTTCCTCTCCGGCGTCTTCCTGATATTCCTCGCTCAGGGGTCGGTGGTGTGGGCGGAGCAGTACATCGCGTCCGGGCTTGCTGCGGTCTTGGTGGGCATGGTGCCGATCTGGATGATGGCCCTCAATTGGATGCGCCCGGGCGGCCAACGACCGGACGGAGTGCTCCTCGCCGGCGTCTTCACCGGCTTCGTGGGCGTCATCGTGCTGCTGGCGCCCTGGCAGGCGGGGACGCGTGACGTGCCATTGTTGGCCGCACTCGCCGTTATCTTCGGCTCGATATGCTGGACGGCGGGGTCGCTCTACACCCGCACGCTGCGACTCTCCACCTCCCACTTCCAGGCCACCGCGATGCAGATGCTGTGCGGAGGAGCCATGCTCGTCGTGCTCGGGACGGTCACGGGCGAGTGGAGCGGGCTTTCGCTCGGCGCCGTGTCGGCGCGCTCGGCGGTCTCCTTCTTCTATCTGGCCATATTCGGGTCGATCGTGGCCCTCACGGCCTTCACATGGCTGATGAGCGTATGGCCTCCTTCCCAAGTCTCCACCTATGCCTACGTGAACCCGGTGGTGGCGGTGGCCCTGGGTTGGGTCCTGGCCGAGGAACGCCTTTCGCTGCGGATGGGCATTGCTGTCGCCGTCATCGTGGGGTCGGTGGTCCTGGTCACCATGGGCAAGGTCTCAGACAGGGTGCAGAGGGTCGCGCACCAGCCGGCCGCCGACCCGGGGTTGGCGTTGTTCGAAGCCGCCGACCACGTCTGAGGCCGTGCGCGAGCCCACCTTCGACGCCGCCCGGACCCCCCGCAGCGGCTTGAGGCGATGAATCCCGCATTCTGGGGAGTGGTGTCGGCATTCGGTTGGGGCACGGCGGACTTCATCGCCCGGTCGACCGGGCGGGCGATGGGCCCTCGCACCGCCCTGTTCGGGATGTTGAGCGTCGGAGCCGTTGTCTTGACCGCGATCGTCTGGATCGGCCGCCTGCCTTTGAGCTTGGATCCTTCCGGCTATGGACTTCTCCTAGTGTCTGGCGTGGGCACGATGCTCGGCACCCTTCTTTTATATCGAGGGCTCGCGCGCGGGCCCCTGACCGTGGTGGCTCCCATCGTAGGCGCCTACCCGGCCCTCAATGTCGTGGTAAACCTCGTGCGCGGAATCCATCCGAGCCCGCCCCAGTGGGTCGCAATGATTGCCGTCATCGCGGGTGTGGCCGTCGTGGCTCTGGCCGCGCCTCAGACGGAAGGACCAACGGAGTCGAGTCGGCGACACGTGCGCCGGAGCGCCCTGATCGCGGTGGCCGCGGCGGTCGTCTTCGCCGCCACCATGACTTCGTTCCAGGATGCCATGGTGATATACGGTGAGCTGCAGACAGTGATGCTTGCGCGGTGGATCAGCCTGATCGCCGTCAGCCTGCTCATCATCGGCCGCGGAGATATGCCCCGCCTACCGGCGAAACAGGCGCCGTCGCTCCTCGCCCAAGGACTGCTTGACGGCGGGGCCTACCTCTCGCTCCTCTACGGAAGCCACGGTGAGGGGGTCGGCATCGTCGTGGTGGTGAGCTCGACCTTCGCGGCGGTGACCGTGTTCCTAGCCCGCATCCTCCTGCGCGAAGCCATGAGCCTTCCACAGTGGGGCGCCATCGCCCTCATCGTCGGGGGCGTCGTCGTCCTGTCGGGCTAGACCCCGGGCCGGGTCACCGCGTGGTGGCGACGTCGCGTTGTCGCCGACCGCCGCCCCAGCGCCGGCGCGTGGCGCCGCTGGGGCGGCAGGCGCGTCAGGCCTGTGCGCCGGTCAGCAGCGCCGGCGCACAGGCCTGACG
>DASRMJ010000274.1:0-3441 GCA_035647995.1 Thermoleophilia bacterium
GCGTCGGCTTGCTCAATCCTCGAGTCGGATGTTGTTCGTTCACGGTCGAAGCCTCCACGTCGGTCCCTTGCGACTCTGGGCGACTCCTGTCGCATCGTTCGCCGAACGTGCGCGCCATGAGTCGAGAAGAGGAGCTACACCGTACCACGCGGCCAAACAGGCCAGCCGACGCCTCTTCCAGGCCAGGCGCATGACGCCGCGGCGCATGCGCTCCGCCCGCGCCACATCTTCGGCCGACGCGTACGACCCTCCGAAAGCGACCTGCTGGGCACGGCCGACCAGGGGTGCCAGGTCGAGCCTCAGGGTGTCATCGGCGAGGCGCGCCACCTGGTCGAGCGTGGAGGAGGCGCGCACCGGCACCCCGGCTACACCCAAGTCCTCGCGCAGCAGGGTGATCGAGGCGCGGAGCCGGTCCCCGGAGCGGCCCGTGCGGACCCGACGCTCGCGCACCCTGCGGCGGGTGAAGGGCCAGCCCACGAGCATCGCGGCGAACAGCGCGGGAGCCGCGATGCCCCAGGGGATCCGCCACGGCTTGGTGCCGGCGCCAGCGCCGGCACCGGCGCCCTCGGGGATGCGGCCGGTCGCGTCGGGAGGGGTAGCGGGGCCCCCGCCCTCGCCTTGCGCGCCGCGCCCGGCGAAGGGATCGACGAAGCCGGGGCTGGCCGACGATGGGCCCGCAAGCGGTAGGCTCCGACCCGGGGTGGCGTCGAAAGGCAGCCACCCGATCCCGGCGAAGTAGACCTCTACCCAGGCGTGGGCGTTGTTGCTGCTCACCAGATACGTCCACGTGCCGATCTGCTCTCCCGTGGTGAATCCGACGGCCACCCGTGAGGGGATGCCGTTCAGCCGCAGTAGCAGTGCCATGGCGCCGGCGAAATGCTGGCAGTAGCCCATCTTCGTGTCGAAGAGGAAGGCGGCGATCGGAGACGCATACGTGGAGGGGGGGACCTCCAGTGAGTACGCGTAGTGCGCTCGCAAGTATCGCTCTATCTTCAGGGTGGCCTCGTAGGGGTCCTCGGCGTCGCCCACGATGGCTTCATTCAGGGCGTAGATCCCCTCGAACTCAACGGCTCGGGGCCTCTCGATCCACGCGTTCCAAGGCATGGTCTCCTCGCCTCGCGCTTCCGCCTCCCTCGCCTGCCGGTAGGTGGCGGCGTCGGGCATGGGGAGGTCGAGGTACAACGATCGGACGTCTTCAGGATAGTCCCTGGGGGTGCCCACGAGCAGCTCGGGTTGGACTCTGGGAACGACCGCGGTCACCTCGTAGTCGATGGGTGAGTGCAGGCTGGTCGCTGTGCGTAGGGCTCCGGAGTCCGACTGGTTGACCGCGCTGGACACGTCGAGCGTCAAAGAGCGGGGCGATCCACCGGTGAAGACGTAGTTCGTCGAGGTGCCGCGGAGCTCGAACTTCTGCACCATCGGCCCGCCGGGGGGTTCTGGTTCAATCGGCGGGATGCGGCGAGGACCCGGCCCGTCGGGCAGCCTCACGGGGTAGGGCGCCGAGTTCAGCCACGTATCGCCGGTGAAGTACTCGAGGGTGGTGGCCCGCCAATAGGAGGGCACCCGGGAGGTGACCTTCATGATCGGGACGGCGTTGCCCGGATCGAGAAGTCTGGGGTAGTTCTGCTTCCAGTTGAACACGAACACGGTTGGGCGGCCGCTGTTGAAGGGGTCCCACGTCTTCCAGTCGGCCAGTCCCGGCCGGGTGAGACCGGGGAAGACGGCCAGCAGCAGCACCGCCATCCCGATGGCGGCAGCGCCCACGCCTATCCCTTCCAGCCCATCGCGCAGGCGCCGACCGTGCCGTCGCGCGCCCTCGGAGGTGACGAGGGTGAGCGTTGCGAAGGCGAGAAAGAGTAGTGTGGGACCGGCACTGGGCGCAGAGTCCACCGTGGCGGTGAATCCCAGGAGTACGACCAGCGCCGCGATCCCGGCGACGGTCGTGCGCATGCCGAGTCCGAGGAACGAAGCGACGGCCGCGAAGAGGAACGCCCCCACCGCCAGGAGCAGCTCGAATCCCGCGGCGGAATCCAGCGTGAGCGGGAAGATGTCGTCGGCGTAGGCGCGCAGGCCGAGTCTCAATTCGTCTGTGTAGAAGGCGAGTTGATCGGCACGGGTCTCGACGTCGAGGGGAAGGGGCAGCACAACCCGCAGCAGCACGTAGAGACCGAGCGGCAGGAGGAGGATCGTGCCGGGGAGGGCCCTCCTGTGTAGGTAGCCGGGGAGCCCGACCAGAAGGCCCAGACCCACGGACGCGAGGAGCGCCTCGGTCATGGGAGGCTGGACGACGCGGTCGACGGTGAGCACGGCAGTCGCCGCCATGGCCGCGAAGGCGGCCATGTGAGAGATCTTCCACGCGACTCTCATGGCCCGAACATGCCGCGCCGGGAGGCCGCGACGGGCTCGGCTGGGGCGACGGAGAGCACCGAGGTCAGATCGTCTCCCGGGTGGATGGTCAGGGAGGGCACGCCCCGCGCCTGCAATCCGAGCAGGGTCATGCGTTTGTCCCGGGCCAGGAACTCGTGCTCTTCGCGGAAGGCGGCGGTGTCCACGTGGAGGAGGTAGGTGGGCGTCCCGTGGTCGACGAGCGAGGTGAGGGCGATCACGAGCGCCCGGTCGAGGGACGGGGTGGCGACCACCACCGAGATCCCGGCGGCGATGGAGGAGCGGAAGGCTCTGAGCGAGGATGAGAGCGGTTGGTCTCCGCCGGGTCGCACCCGCGCCAAGGTGGCGAGCATCGCGCGCATCCCACGCTCGCCCGGTTCCAACGACAGCTCTTCAGGGTGCGCGGCGTGTGCGAGCAGTCTCACCGCGATGCCCTCGCGCAGGAGGTATGCGCCGATGCTGCCGAGCACGGACACCGACAGTTCGAAGGTGTCCTCCCCTGGGCCGCCGGCCTGCGAGGGCTCCGTGCCGTCGAGGACCAAGACCACGGCCGAACGTGTGTGCTCCTCTGTCTCTCGCAGCATGAGAGTGCCTGTCTTGGCCGTGCTCTTCCAGTCGATGCGACTCAGCGGCTCGCCCGGCTGGTGTGGGCGGACGCCTCTCAGATCGAAGGAGGCGTGCGCGAGCGAGGCGCGGGTGCGGGGGTCTTGGCCGTGCCCTCGGCCGCCGAAGAACACGCAGGAATCGAGAGAAGCGATCCAAGGGAAGACGGTGAGGGCGGTGTCGTCGCCCACCGGTCGCCTCCGCCGGGCGAGGCCCAAAGGGTCCACCGTCTCCAGTCTGGGTGTGGCGAGGGAGTAGACGCCGCGTGTCAGCGTGGGGATGACTACGGTCTTGGTGAGGCGCTGCCGCGGAGCCAGAGAGCCGATTTCCACGTAGAGGTCGGCCCCGGCCGCCGCGCGCAGGTCCATGTGCAGGCGCGCCGGGGTGGTAGGCGCGACGGTCCGGTTGTCCACGGTGACGCTCATAGACACCGGCAGGCCCGCGGTCGGGGGG
>DASRMJ010000275.1:0-9932 GCA_035647995.1 Thermoleophilia bacterium
GCCGCCCCCTCTACGGTTCCAGCCTCCGGGGGCCTCGCGGGCGGTCGCTCGCTCGGGCCCACAAGCCGGGGAACGGCCGGAAAACCGGGGTCCTATGATAGACTTCAGCATCCCCGGCCGGACAGGAGGCAGTATGCGGGAGAACTTCGGCGCGTTCCTTCTCCAGCGCCCCTTGGGAGAGAAACCGAGCCCCGTTCACATCGACGACACCACCCTTCGCGACGGCGAGCAGACCGCCGGCGTCGTCTTCGCGAACGAAGAGAAGGTCCGTATCGCGAAGCTGCTCGACGAGGTGGGTGTCTACCAGATCGAGGCGGGTATCCCCACCATGGGAGGCGCGGAGAAAGAGGCCGTGCGGCAGATAGCCGCCATGGACCTCAACTGCAGCATCCTGGCCTGGAACCGGGCGGTGATCTCTGATGTGGAGGCTTCGCTGGAGTGCGGCGTCGACGCCGTGGCCATCAGCATGTCCGCCAGCGACATACACATCGAGCACAAGCTGCGTCAGAGCCGCGAATGGGTGCTCGACAGCGTGAAGCGCGCGGTTCTGTTCGCCAAGGAGCACAATGTCTATGTCTCGGTGAACGCCGAGGATGCCTCCCGCGCCGACATGGAGTTCCTCCTGGCCTTCGCGCGCACGGCGCGGGAAGCGGGCGCCGACCGCGTCCGCTTCTGCGACACTCTGGGCATCCTCGACTCCTTCAACACCTTCATGAAAGTCAAGACCCTCATAGACGTGGTGGGGATCGATGTGGAGATGCACACGCACAACGACTTCGGCATGGCCACCGCCAACGCCATCGCCGGCATCAAGGCGGGGGCCACGTTCGTCAACACCACGGTGAACGGCCTCGGCGAGCGCGCGGGCAACGCCGCGCTCGAGGAGGTGGCGATGGCCCTCGAGTACATCGAGGGAGAGCCGCTGAGTCTTCGCACCGACAAGTTCCGCGAACTGTCGGAGTACGTGGCCCGCGCCTCAGGTCGGCCCCTGCCCACGTGGAAGCCGATCGTCGGCGCGAACCTCTTCGTCTACGAGTGCGAGAACCGCGCCAACGCCACCATGTCCGATCCCGCCAACTACGAGGTCTTCCCGCCGGAAGCGGTGGGCCTCACGCGGCTCTACATCCTGGGCAAGTACTCGGGTGCCGAGACCCTCAAGCTGAAACTGGCCGAACACGCCATCGAGATCACCGATGAGGAGGCCGCGCTGCTCACCTACCGCGTGCGTTCCAAGAGCGTGGCCTTCAAGCGCTCGCTGTTCGATGACGAACTGCTCGACATCTACAACTCCGAGATACTGGGAGTGCGCGAGGAGGTCGGCGAGACGCTCCTGGCGGGCGAGGACCCGATCGGGGACGCAGCCCTCGACGCAGCTCTCGACGCGGCGGTGGCCATGGGGACGGTGGGCGATGAGTCCTGATCGAGTGATGTCCAAGGTCGAGAAGAAGCTGAGTGCGCATAAGGTGCCGGTGCTCCTCGTCGACACCACGCTCCGCGACGGTGAGCAGACCGCCGGAGTCGTGTTCGCGAACCAGGAGAAGGTGCGGATGGCCCGCCTCCTCTCGGATATCGGCGTGCACGAGCTCGAGGTGGGCAGTCCCTGGCTCTGCGTCGAAGAGCGCGAGGCCATGAGCGAGATCGCTTCCCTCGACTTGAACGCGGTCACGCGCGCGTTCTGCCGGTCGGAGCTGGAAGACATCAGGTTGGCGGCGGAGACCGGGGTCGACGGTGTGGTCATCTCCATCAGCACGTCCGACCAGCACATCCAGAAGAAGTACTGCAGGGACCGCGCGTGGGTGCTCGACCGCCTTGAACGGACAGCCGCTGCCGCCCGCGAAGCCGACCTGTCGTTCGTCGCCTCCGCCGAGGACGCCTCCCGCACCAACATGGACTTCCTGCTGACCTACGCTGTGGCCGCCCAAGGCCTCGGCGCCGAGCGTTTTCGTTTCTGCGATTCTCTCTCGGTGCTCGATCCGTTCATGAGTCATCGTCGGATCCGCACTCTGGTGGAGGCGCTCGAGATCCCCGTCGAAGTGCACTGCCACAACGACTTCGGCATGGCCACGGCGAACAGTCTGGCCGGCATCCGCGCCGGGGCGCGCTTCGTGACGGTCTCGATGGGTGGCCTGGGCGAACGCACCGGCAACGCCGCTCTCGAAGAGGTAGTCATGGCTCTCAAGCATATGGACGACATCGACATCGGTGTCTCCACCGCTCGGTTCCGCGAAATCTCGGAGTATGTGGCGCGGGCTTCGAGCAGGGCTATCCCCGTGTGGAAGGCGATCGTGGGCACGAACGTCTTCGCGCATGAATCGGGCATCCACGCCGACGGGGTCATCAAGAACCCGCTCACCTACGAGGTGTTCGGCCCCGACGAGGTGGGGCTCACCCGGCAGCTGGTCGTGGGCAAGCACTCGGGCAGCCGCACCATCCAGCACAAGTTCAAGGAGTTCGGCATAGACCTCTCCGACCACGAGGCCAACGAGATCCTGTCCTTGGCTCGGGAGATGTCGGTGGACTTGAAGCGGGCCCTCTTTGAGAAGGAACTCATGTACGTCTACCAGGACTTCGCCCGCAAGAACGACCAACGCCTGCAGGACGAGAAGATCGGCATCATGGATGAGGACGACTGACCCGGATCCGGTGGAACGGATCCGAGGACGGAGATTCTGAGATCACCTTGGGAGGAAGAATGCGATCGTTGATAGTGCACTTCGCCGGAGGCACCGAGATCACCATCCAGACGGCTATGGAGCCCACTGTCGTGTACGGCGCTCTCATCGGCGACGGCGAGTGGCTGATCATCGAGGACTCGTTCGGCGAGCGTCACTATCTGTCCGTGCGCAACGTCGCATACCTCACGTTCAGCACGAGGAAGGGCATCGGCTTCGCGTGATGCTACTCCGCTTCGACGGTGCTGCACTGCGCCCAGCCGGCAGCATCCGGGCGTGATACTCGAGTTCTTCCACAACGAGGAGCTCGACCCCGTCGCGCTCGCCGAGTTCTTCACCCGGCTCGGCTGGGACGAGAGCGAGCGGACCTTGAAACTGGAGTGGGCCATCGCCTCCTCCGACGACTGGATCGTCTGTGTGCTCGAGGACGAGTTGGTGGGGTTCGGCCGCACCTTCAGCCTCGACCCGCGGCGCAAGGTCATGTTCGACGTGGTCGTGGACGAGCGGTTCAAGGGGTACGGCTTGGCCGAAGAGATCATGCGGCGGCTGGCCGATACCCGGCCGGCTGCGGAGTTCCAGGTGTTCGGCGGGGGAGCGGGCGCACGCGCGCGTTCCGGTCCGCGGGTTGAAGTCGACTATGAAGTCCCCGAGGCGTCGCCCGAGACCTACACGGGCCGCCCTCAGGCGGGGATCTAGGGAGGAGCGTAGTGGTTCACACGGTCACCTGCATCCCGGGAGACGGGATCGGTCCGGAGATAATGGCGGCGACGAAGGTCGCCGTCGCGGCCACGGGCGTGCAGATCGCCTGGGTCGATGTCGAGGCGGGCTCCGACGTGGTGGAGAAGTACGGCACGCCGCTGCCGGACCACGTGCTCGAATCCCTGCGCACCACCAAGGTGGGGATCAAGGGTCCGATAACCACGCCGGTGGGGTCCGGGTTCCGCAGTGTGAACGTGGCGCTTCGCAAGGAGCTCGACCTCTTCGCCAACCTGCGTCCGGCGGTGACGATCCCGGGCGTGCAGTCTCGCTACGACAACATCGACCTGGTCATCGTGCGGGAGAACACCGAGGATCTCTACGCCGGCGTGGAACACATGGTGGGCAAGGACGCCGCCGAGTCGATCAAGATCATCACGCGCGCCGGGTCGGAGCGCATAGCCCGCTTCGGGTTCGAATACGCGCGCAAAGAGGGCCGCACGAAGGTCACCGCGGTCCACAAGGCGAACATCATGAAGCTCAGCGACGGGCTCTTCCTCCAGACGGTCAGGGCGGTGGCGGCCGAGTACCCCGACATCGAGTTCGAGGACCGCATCGTGGACAACATGTGCATGCAGTTGGTGCAGAAACCCGAGCTCTACGACGTGCTCGTGTGCCCCAATCTCTACGGTGACATAGTGAGCGATCTCTGCGCCGGGTTGATCGGCGGCCTGGGGGTGGCCCCGGGTGCCAACTTCGGGGCCGAGGTGGCGTTGTTCGAGCCGGTGCACGGTTCGGCTCCGAAGTATGCGGGGCTGGACAAGGTGAATCCGACCGCCCTTATCCTGTCCGCGGTGCTCCTGCTGAGGCATCTCGGAGAACGGACTGCCGCCGACGCCTTGTTCCAGGCGATCAAGACCGTGATCCGCGAAGGGCGCGACGTCACCTACGACCTCGGTGGCTCGGCGGGCACGCGCGCCATGGGCGAGGCGGTGGCCGCGAAGGTGGAGGAGATCACGGGGTAGTTCGGGCGGTCGGTCGCGCTCGGAGCGTCCGAGGCGACCTCGCCTGCTCGTTGTGGCAATCGACACGTTGGGCGGCCGGTCTTGTGCGTTCATCCACTCCCGCGCTAGGCGTTCCGGCGGCTAGCATGGTATAGCTGTGGGGGTGGTGTGATCGCCCGCGTGTCTTCCGGGTTGAGCGAATCCCGAGATAGGCATATGGTTACGCAGGCAGAGGGGGTAGAAGTTGAAGGTCGAAGGTTCGCCGGCGCAGGCGGATAGCTCTGTGGATGACTGTGCGATCCAGCTCGAAGGGGTCGCAAAACGATTCGGTGGCTTCACCGCCGTCAAAGAGATGAATCTCGGCATCAGGCGAGGCGAGTTCTTCTCGCTGCTCGGTCCCAGTGGGTGCGGCAAGACTACGACGCTCCGCATGATCGCCGGTTTCGAAGAGCCCTCCGAGGGAGCGATTCTTCTGGACGGGGTCGACGTGGCGCGCCTGCCGCCCTACCGCCGCAACGTGAACACCGTCTTCCAGAACTACGCGCTCTTCCCCCATCTGACGGTCGAGAAGAACATCGCCTTCGGGCTGAAGCGCAAGCGCCTCCCCAAGGATGAGATCGCGAAGCGCGTCGTGGACGCGCTTCGCATGGTGGAGCTCGAGGGCAGGGCGGCCTACAAGCCCGACCAGCTCTCCGGCGGCATGCAGCAGCGGGTGGCGCTGGCACGCGCGCTCGTGAACCTGCCTTCAGTGCTTCTCCTCGATGAGCCGCTGGGCGCGCTCGACCTGAAGCTCCGCAGGCAGATGCAGCTTGAACTCAAGCACATCCACGAGAGCGTGGGCATCACCTTCATCTACGTCACCCACGACCAAGAAGAGGCCCTCACCATGTCCGATCGCATCGCGGTCATGAACATGGGTACGGTGGAGCAGGTGGGGTCGCCCGAGGAGTTGTACGAGTCGCCCAAGACGAAGTTCGTGGCCGGTTTCATCGGAGTCTCGAACTTCATCGAAGGCACCCTGCAGCGCGACGGCCGGGGCGGCGTGCTCACATGGGCCGAAGGCGAGCGCGTCATCGTCGAAGTCCCAGACGAGGGCACTCTCACCGACCGCGTGGAGCTCTCTGTACGGCCCGAGAAGATCAGGCTGCGCGAGGCCGGTGAGGAGGCTCCTGCGGGACATTGCCTGCTCCGGGGGCGCGTGCGAGATGTGGTCTACCTGGGCATGACCACCCAGTACAAGATCGACGTACCTTCCCTCGAGCGGCAGTTCACCGTGCTCGAGCAGAACGTGGAAGTGGCCTCAGAGCAGACCCAATGGGTCTCAGGGGAGGAAGCCCAGTTGACGTGGCATCCTTCGCACAACCGGGTGCTCCCTCCGTCGGGGGCCTAGTCCGAGAACGAGGAGGAGGAGTATGAAACGTCTGGACAAAGAGCTTCGAGTCATGGTGGTGGACGGGCTGGGGGGACCGATGACCCGCCGCGGCTTCATCAAGCGCGCCGGGGCCGCCGGCCTCCTCGTCGGCGCCTCCGGTTTCCTGGCCGCCTGCGGCGGCGGCGAGACCACGACCACCACGGCGGCCGGCGGTGGTGGCGGTGAGTTGGCCAAGGAGCTCTACTTCTACAACTGGTCCGACTACATCGCGGAAGAGACCATCCCCACTTTCCAGGACGAGTTCGGCGTCAAGGTGGTCTACGACAACTACTCGAGCAACGACACCTTACTTGCCAAGCTCCAGAGCGGGGCGACGGGCTACGACATCATCGTGCCCACAGACTACATGATCACCACCATGCTGGGACTCGACCTGCTCCAAGAGATCGATCTCGCTAACGTCCCGAACGTGGCGAATCTCTACCAACGCTTCCGCGAGGCGCCCTTCGATCCGGGTAACAAGTACTCGATCCCGTGGCAGTGGGGCACCACCGGCATCGGCTATAACTCCGTGAAGGTGCCCGACTTCAAGCCCAGCTGGGACATGCTGTGGGACGAGAAGTACAAAGGCAAGATCACCATGATGAACGAGATCCGCGACGTCTTCGCCGTGGCGCTGTTCCGTCTTGGCTACAGCCCGAACACAATCGATCCCAAAGAGATCGAAGAAGCGAAGCAGATGCTCATAGCGCAGAAGCCGGTGCTCAAGCACTACACCTCTGATACGTACATCGACGAGCTCGCCTCTGAGGACTCCTGGCTCAGCCATGGCTGGTCGGGCGACGTGCTCCAGGCTCAGATGGAGAATGAGGCGGTTCTGTACGCGGTGCCCGAAGAGGGCTCTCTTACGTGGGTGGATTGCATGTGCATCCCGAAGGGGGCGCCCTCCAAGTACACGGCCGAGGTGTTCATGAACTACATCCAGCAGCCCGAAGTGGCGGCGGGGATCACCAACTACGTGTACTACGCGAGCCCCAACGAGAAGGCCGAGGAGTTCATCCTGCCGGAGATCCTGGACGATCCCCAGATCTATCCCCCGCAGGAGGTCATGGACAAGCTCACCTTCCTCGAGGAACTGGGCACCGACACCGAACTCTATAACGCGGCCTACCAGGAGCTGAGAGCCTCTTGACCGGAACGCCTTCCAGCGGGGAGACCGAGGCGCGAGCCTCGGTCATCCTCGAGCAGCATGCCGGTCCCCTGAGTCGCGCCATGGCGCGACTCAGGGGACACAACTTCGTGGTGGCCAATCTGCTGATGGGTCCTACGATGCTGTGGCTCGTCCTCTTCCTCATCTTGCCCTTGGGTGTGATCCTGGTCTACAGCTTCGGGAGCCGTGGCACCTACGGCGACGTCATCCTGGGCTTCTCGTTCGACAACTACCTGCGGGCGTTCAATCCCACGTGGCTGCCGATCATTCTGCGCTCGTTCGGCTTCGCCGCTGTGGCGACCATACTCACGCTGCTTCTCGGATATCCGCTGGCCTACTTCATCGCCGTGTACGGCGGCCGGCGCAAGAACATCTATCTCATAATGGTGATGCTGCCGTTCTGGACCAGCTACCTGATCCGCACCTACTCGTGGATAGTCATCTTGCGCTCCCAGGGGGTCATCAACACGGTGCTCATGTGGACGCACCTGACGAGCAATCCGATCGAGATCCTGAATACGCCCTACTCCGTCATCCTGGGCCTCACCTACGGTTTCCTTCCGTTCATGACGTTGCCGCTGTATGCGAGCTTGGAGAAGCTGGACAAGAGCCTGATCGAAGCTGCTTGGGACCTCGGTGCCACCCGATTCTGGGCGCTCATGAAGGTGACCATCCCGCTTTCGCTGCCCGGGATCATCGCGGGGACACTGCTGACGTTCATCCCCGCGGTCGGCGACTTCATCACGCCCGACCTCCTCGGGGGTCCCAACACCATGATGATAGGGAACCTGATCCAGCAGCAGTTCCTATCCGCGCGTGATTGGGCCTACGGCTCCGCGCTCTCGTTCAGCTTGATGGCCATCCTGCTCCTCGGCATCTTCTTCTACGTTCGAAAAGCGGGCGCGGAGAACCTGGCATGAGCCCGTCCACGTCCAGCAGCACCACGACGACCGGTGCGGTCGCACGGCGCAGGAGGCCGCGCGACCAGCGCATCAAGGGCAAGGGACTGCGTGCCTACGTGGCGGGCGTCTATGCCTTCCTGTTCGCTCCCATCGTGGTCCTGGTGCTCTTCTCGTTCAACGACTCAAAGCGCAATGCCACCTGGAAGGGCTTCACCCTGAAGTGGTACGACGCGCTGTTCCACGATCAGCCGGTGCTCGACTCCCTCTGGCTCACGCTGCGGGTGGCGATCATCGCGACGATCATCGCCACGGTCTTCGGCTCCTTCGCCGCCTACGCTCTCACTCGCTACAAGTTCCGCGGCTCGGGGCTGTACAACGGCGCCATCTACGTGCCTCTGGTGATCCCCGAGATCGTGTTCGCCGTGGCGCTGCTCAGCGGCTTCAATGCGGCGAGCGTGGGTCTGAGCATGAAGACGGTGATCATCTCCCACGTGGCTTTCATGGTGTCGTTCGTCATCGTGGTGGTGAAAGCCCGCATGTCGGGCTTCGACAATGGGCTCGAAGAGGCTGCCATGGACTTGGGGGCCAATGAGATCCAGACCTTCGTCTACGTGACCCTGCCCTTCATGTTGCCGGGGATCATGGCGGGGGCCCTGCTGGCTTTCGTGCTCTCCTTCGACGACTTCGTCATCACCTTCTTCAACTCGGGCGTGGGCAACACGACGCTCCCGCTCAAGGTCTACTCGATGGTCAAGTTCGGCGTCACACCCGAGATCAACGCCATCTCGGTCTTCATGCTCCTGGTCTCGATCCTGATGGTGCTGGCTTCCTACAAACTCCAGGGCGGACCCCCCACCGTGGTCGTCAAGGACAAGATCAAGGAGTGACCTCGCCCGGTCTCCGGTAGAATGTCCGCGATGCAGTTCGGACAACGCCGGGTCTCGGCCGGGGAGTGCGCTGGATGTCCTTTGACGGCAGGTTGACGGTCGCCGATCTCCTGAGCGAGGAGAGCCTCCGGCTGCAGCTGGTCGCGGGGGCGCCAGGTGTCCGTTCGCCCATCTCCGGTGTCCACATCTCCGAGATGCCCGATCCTACCCCGTGGCTCGGCAAGGGCGACCTCCTGCTCACCACCGGTCTTGCCCTGGTCGAGGATGAAGACCTGCAGGTGCAGTTGGTGCGGCGCCTTAAAGAAAGCGGCATGTCAGGGATCGGCGTGGGGGTAGACATCTTCATGCAAGAGAGCTCCGCAGCCATGCGTGCGGAGGCCGACGCGCAACAGTTGCCACTCTTTGAGGTGCCGCTCGAGATCCCGTTCAAGTCCATCACCGGTCTCGTCTTTCACAGTCTCTACAATGCGGATTTCTACCAGCTTCGTCGCAGTCTGTCGGTGCAGGACCGTCTCCTGGCCCTGCTGCTCGAAGACCGCGGGGTCGATCACCTGGTGTCGTCTGTTGCCATGCTGCTCTCCACGTCGGTCGTCGTGTTCGACGGTGCCGGCAGGGTCGTGAGTCAAGCGTATGCCCGGGCCAAGGTGACGCCTCACCTGCGCGAGCTCATGTGGCGCTGCTACCTGACCAACGGGTGTCGGCAGACCACCGGCGTGCACGGTCAGGAGGTGGGGGCTCACGAGGTGTTCTACGAGGAGGTGCGCCTCGGCGGCCGGGTGGAGCTCGTTCTCTGTTTCGTCTACCCGAAGGGGGAGGCGGTGTCGGAGATGGGGCGGGTGATCGCCGCCTACGTTGCCAAGCTGTTGGCGCTCGAAGTGCACCGCACACGGGACGAGGTCCTGCTGCAAGAGCGCATGAGGGCCGGGTTGCTCGACGATATTCTTTCGGGATCGGGCCGTGACGAAGACCTGCTCGACAGACTCAAGAGGTTCGGTTTCGCGCCCGGACGCCCCCTGACCCTTGTGCTGTGCGACATCGCCGGGTTCGTCTCGGGGATAGACGGCGCGGCCGGGCTCGAGGTCGAGGAGTCACTCCAGCGTCTGAAGATCCTGTTCAAGGAGGTCGTGGACGGCTTCTTCTCCGATAGGAGGGTGCCGTTCATCTCCCTGGCCAAGAGCGACGCCGTGGT
>DASRMJ010000276.1:0-12621 GCA_035647995.1 Thermoleophilia bacterium
CTCAGCATCGAGGAGAAGAAGGGGCTGCCCACGCTGGGAGAACTCCTGGAAGGGTTCACGAAGATCAAGCTCCGCGACAAGGTGATCTTCTCACGGCAGTTCGCGACGATGATAAACGCCGGTCTGGCGCTGTTGCGTGCGCTCTACATCCTCGAGGAGCAAACCCAGAACCCGCGGTTCAGGAAGATCATCAGCGAAGCACGGCAGGACGTCGAAGCGGGCATGCCTCTCTCTGATGCCCTGGAACGTCACCCCGCTGCTTTCGACCGCCTCTATGTGAGCATGGTCCGCGCTGGTGAGGTGGGCGGAGTTCTCGACCTCACACTCGAGCGCCTGGCCACCCAACTTGAGAAGGACGACAGCCTGCGGCGCTCGGTCAAGTCTGCCATGACCTACCCAATTATGATCGGGGCGTTCGCTATCCTCGTCCTTTTCGCGCTGATCATCTTCGTCATCCCGATCTTCGGAGCGATGTACGACGACCTCGGAGGTCAGCTGCCACTTCTCACGCGCATCATGGTGGGAGTCAGCGACTTCATGCGCGCCCTCTGGTTCGTGGTGTTCCCGGCCCTGTTCCTCGCTGTGTACGGCCTGAGGAGGCTCAAGAACACGAAGACGGGCACCGAGACCTGGGACAAGGTGAAGCTCCGCCTCCCGATGAAGCTCGGCCCGATCGTGCAGAAGATCGCAGTCGCGCGCTTCAGCCGCACCCTGGCCACCTTGGTGAGCTCGGGGGTACCTATCCTTCAAGCCATAGAGATCACGGGCCACACCTCGGGCAACACCGTCATCGAGCACGCGATGGATGGGGTCAAAGAGAACATCAGGGGAGGAGACTCCATCGCCCGCCCGCTCGAGAAGATCCCCGTGTTCCCGCCGATGGTCACTCAGATGATCGCCATCGGCGAGGAGACCGGCGCCCTCGACACCATGCTTCACAAGATCGCCGACTTCTACGAGGACGAGGTGGACGCTGCCATCAAATCCCTGACGTCGATCCTTGAGCCCATCATGATGATCTTCATCGGCGGGATTGTAGGATTGGTCGTCATCTCCATGTATCTCCCGATCTTCAATCTGTTCCAGTTGGTCCAGTGAAAGCTACCGCGCAGGACGCCCACGACCGGGGAGTCGGGCGGCCTGCGCCCCTACACCTCGACGTCGAGGGTGCACGACCCAGGCTGAGATCGCTGCCTGGGAGGGAGGAACTCGGCGCTCGAGGCGGGCCACTTAGCGGTCTGGGCGAGTCGCAACCGCCCACCAACGAAGAGCTGGTCGAGAGGTATCTGAACGGCGATGTTCACTCGCTCGATGATCTTCTGGAGGTCAACGAGGGGCTGCTGCACCACGTGCTGAAGCGGTTCTCCTGGGCGACGGAACCCTATGAGGACCTCTTCCAGGTGGCGCGGCTCGGGCTGATGAAGTCCGCTCAACGGTTCGATCCGCAGCGAGGGCATCTGTTCTCGACGTATGCCATAGCCATCATCGATGGAGAGATCCGGCACCACCTTCGCGATTCACTTCTGATCCGGCAGCCGCGCTGGGCCCGCAGCCTCTATGCCCGCATTCAAGAGACCCAAACAGCCTTCTTCGCCGAGCACCACCGTTCGCCCACCGTTCCTGAGTTGGCGGAACGCGTTAACATCCGGGAAGAGGGTGTCCTGGAGATCATCCGTGTGTACAGCGGCATCAGCCTGCACTCGCTGGACGAACCTCTCGGCAGCCCGCTACACGATGTCGTCGACAAGTCGCTCGTTCGCGCCCTTCGGCCGCAGAACTTCTCGCTTCCGATCGAGGACCGCATCGTGCTCTATGATGCTTTGGGAGCTCTATCTGATCTTCAGAAGAAGATCATCTACTTGGTGTTCTTCGGTGACCTCACACAACAGGAGGTCGCCGACGAGATCGGTCTTTCGCAGCGTGCCGTTTCGCGCGAGCAGGTCAAGGCCCTCGGACGACTCAAGGCCATCCTACACAAGCGGCTCTTCTAGGCTCTTTCGCCTCTCTACGGCAACACTTCCCTACCCTGGAACTCTATGCACGATAATGTATGTTATGTATAGTGGAACTGATGACCGTACCAGACTCAGCCATGACCATAGAATCGACGCGCGGAACTCTCCCCCCTCGGCGAAGCGACGCTCAGTATGTGACCAGACTGAAGACGTCGTAGCCGGCGAGCTTCTTTCGGCCTTCGAGGAAGCCGAGTTCGATCACGAATGCCAACCCGACCACCGTGGCACCCACGCGTTCTACCAGTTCGACCTTCGCCCTTGCAGTGCCGCCCGTCGCCAGGAGATCATCGTGGATGATGACACGTTGCCCCGGCTTGATGGCGTCGATGTGCATCTCGAGCGTGTCGAACCCGTACTCCAGCTCATACTCCGCTGTCGTGACCTGCCACGGCAACTTGCCGGGCTTCCTGGCGGGCACGAAACCCGCGCCTATGGAGTATGCGACAGCGGCCCCGAGGATGAACCCTCGCGCCTCTGCTCCCAGGATCACATCGGCGTTCTTGGCGGCGCTGAACTCGGCCAGGGTGTCCACGGTGTACCGAAGAGCGTTCGGATCCTGAAGCAACGGCATGATGTCCTTGAACATGATGCCCGGCTTCGGGAAGTCCGGCACATCACGGATGAACACCTTCAGATCCATCGATCTCCTTCTTTCGTCGGGTAGGGGTCTCGTGCAGGAGCTAGATAGCCGCACGCATCATCCACTGTCGCTCCCATCGAAGACAGGCAGTGGCCGGTCGCTGCCAGGCGGGGTTCAAAGCCATCAAGCGAGGCGGATCAGTTCCTTGTAGAGCAGCAGGTCCAGGAGACGGGCCATCAAAGAGCCTAGATCAACAAGGAGGCGTTCTCCCTCCTCGCGACGTTCTGGATGGGCCGAGCGAAGTCCTGGAGCCGCTACTTGAGCGAGCATGGCAGCTTCCCTCTCAGCCGACGAGCGCAGAAGCCGAAGATTCCGCGGTTCGACACCGTGCCGCGCAAGAAGGTGGCAGATGCGCACTACTTCCAAGTCCGTGTCGCTGAGAATCGGATCACCGACGGGGTCCCTGCGCTCGAAAAGGTGGAAATCACCCAGCGAACGCAGGAAGGCTTCCGAGACGCCCGTGACTTCAAGCGCCTCCTCCCACGTGTGCGCGCTCTCGTCCTTGAGTAGGCCCCGGCGGGCCTCGAACGGTCCGGACGGCGCCAACGCCCTGCCGACCACGGAAGCGGTGCCTCGGTCGACTCTCTCCTTGATGACCTCCAGAGGCAGGAATTCGTCTCGCTGGAGCGTGAGGACTGTACGCAGGGCCCGCATCCCCGCTGCGTCGAACTTCCGGTATCCGCCGGCAGTCCGCTCGGGCCTGACGAGACCCCGATCCTCGAGGTACCTGACCTTGCTGATGGTCAAATCTGGGAACTCGCCTTGCAGAGCCTGCACCACCTGACCGACGGTAAGCAGGTGGCTGTCCGCTCCTCTGCGATCGAGCGGCCCTGGCGCCGGGTCCGAACGGCTCGCGGGAGCAGGCCCGCCCGAATCGCCGCTCATGATTCCGACGGCTCCAGGTAGGCGAACTTGAACTTGCCGATCTGCACCTCATCACCGTCGATGAGGTGTTGGCGCTCCACCCTCCCCCGATTGACGTAGGTGCCGTTGAGGCTGTTCAGATCCTCCACCACGAACCCGGTGGCGTCGTGGACGATGCGCGCGTGATGCCTGGAGACGGTGACATCGTCTAGGAAGAGATGGCTCTCAGGATTCCGGCCGAGCGTAAGAAGGTCGTTGTCAAGCAGGATCTGCTCACCCTCCCTCCCCCCTCCCGCCCTGATGAGGAGAGTCGGCACCCTCCCAAGGGTGCGATCGGTTTGGGAAAGGACCGCGGCTGCGTCGCTGGAGGCCGGCGCGTAGGTGACGGTCGTCTCTGAGAGGTCACGCTGCAGGAGGCGACTGCCACACCGACAGCAGAAATTCGCGCCCTCTTGGTTCTGTGTGCCGCACTTCGCGCAGTCGTTCACTCCGCCACCCCGTCTCCGTAGGCTATTTGGCGACGATAGTCATGGAACTCTGCCGCGATGCGATCCTCGATCTCGCGAAGAATGTCAGGGCTCTCAAGAATGCGGAGCCGGTCCTCAGCGCTGGTGTGGTTGACCACGTAGGGATCGGCCATCAATTCATCGAACGGACGGCCTCCGTGGAGTTCCATGACCACGTATCGGGTGACACGCTCTTCTCGTACGTCGACCGAGAGGTCATGGAACAAGGCTTGGACCCCGGCAACAATGCGATCGATCCTATCGCCCATCGCCCCCTCCGCTCAGACATCTTCCTCAGCGAGCCCTCGGGAACTGAGGATGGCACTCAGCTTCTCCACGTCTCCCTCTTCGAAGAGACTCTCTCCCGTGGAGTGCTTGTCGCGCAAGCGGCGGACAATCTCCGCACGAAGGATGTCGAGCTTGGCGTGGATGATCCGTCTCGTCTTCGAGACGGCGCGCTCCTCTTCAGCCAGATCCTCAGCCGAGCGCTTCAGTTCGTCGTCGCTCAGGCTCTGGATGTGCAGGAGCAGTTCGAAAGAAGATGTGTCGTGCTCTCCCATGGCTCAAGTATACTCCCGGGCCGAGAAACCTTCAACTTCAACTAGAGGTCTACAACGTGCGCTCCATCCATAGACGGAGCAGGCCTGGACTTCGCGTCGAGACGTGCGGAATCAGGCTGACGATGCCGGGTCGGAAGGCTACTCCTCTTGCTCCGCCAGCATCTCTTCGTAGTCCTCGGGCGACAGGAGGTCGTCCGCTTCGGATGGATCGCTGAGCCTGATCTTGATGAGCCAACCATCCTCGTAGGGGCTCTCGTTGATCAGCTCGGGAGCATCCACGACCTCATCGTTCGCTTCGATCACAGTCCCACTCAGGGGAGCGAACACGTCAGAGACAGCCTTGACCGATTCGATCTCAGCATAGGAAGTACCGGCGGAGACCTCAGCGCCGACTTCGGGTAGCTCGATGTACACGATGTCACCGAGCGACTCCTGGGCGTAGTCGGTCACGCCAAGAGTCGCGACATCTCCTTCGATGCGCGCCCAGTCGTGCTCCTTGTGGTACTTCAGGTTCTTCGGATTCACATGCGCTCCTTTCTGGCCAACCGTGGCTGGCACCCATCATAACACAGGCCTTGGCGCCCCCTGCGTGGCGCCGAAACCCCCTCTCGTCGCGCCCGGACTCCGTCGCCGACCGTCTCCTTGCGGCCACCCAACACATCCAGCCGCGCCGGATTCTACCAGCGGCCGGGGCGCGTAGCAAAGGGTACAGGGCCTTGTTATACTTCTGTTCGTGTCCCAGGCCGTGTTGAAGCGGCTACACCCGCCCCTAAGGAAGTGGTCTTGGCTCGTCGCAGGGGACTCGTGATCAACAACCGGCAGATGCGGCTCGTGGACGACATCCTGGAGAAACTGCGTCAGGTATCGGGCTCTCGCTTCATTGCGCTCGTCTCCACCAGCGGGCAGCCGATCACCACCTCTACAGTTGAGGGGCATCCCGACACGCTCTCTTTGGCCTCGCTGGCGGCCAGTTCTTTCGCGGCCACCCAGCAGCTGGCCGAGGTGCTTAACGAGCGGGAGTTCACCCTCCTCTTCCACGAAGGCCGCGAGTCGAACCTTCACGTGGCCCAGGTCACGGACCAAGTGCTCCTCGTGATCACCTTCGGCCGGGAGACCCAGGTGGGGAAGGTCAGGCTCTACACCAATCGCGCCGTCGAAGTGCTCCGGCCGGTATTCGACGTCAGCGAGGACGACGACCAGGTCTCCCTGATGATCGATGATGACTACTCTCTCCTCGCCGACGAGGCCATAGACGACCTGTTCGCGGACATGGAGTGACAGAGTGCCACTGATCAACTTCGCGGCCAGGGAGATCAACTACAAGATCGTCTACTACGGCTGCGGCCTGTGCGGCAAGACCACGAACATCCAATACATCCACAAGAAGGTGAATCCTGATGCCCGAGGCAAGCTCGTGAGCATCGCCACCGAAGAGGAGCGCACCCTCTACTTCGACTTCCTGCCTCTCTCCCTCGGCACGGTCAAGGGCATGAAGACCCGCTTCCATCTCTACACGGTCCCCGGACAGTCCTACTACAACGCGTCCCGCCGCCTCGTGCTCCAGGGCGTCGACGGGATGGTGTTCGTGGCGGACAGTCAGATCACGCGTCTCGACGAGAACGTCGAGAGCTACTTGAATCTCTGGGACAATCTACTCGATCAAGGCGACGATCTCAGCAAGTTGGGGTTCGTGATCCAACTGAACAAGCGTGACCTCAGCGACATCTTCTCGGCCGACGATATGAGAGAACTCTTGAACCACACGGGTTCCCCTGTGCTCGAAGCCTGCGCGCTTAGCGGCATCGGAGTATTCGAGACTCTGAAGACGGTGTGCAAGCAGGTCATCGCCAAGACTGGCCAGAGCTGACGCCCGAGTCGCACGCACGAGGCGGGATGCTTCGTCGGCTGAGAGCCTTCTCTGCGCCCGCCTGCTAGCCCCCCACGCGGATCACGAAGTCTTTCGGCGAGTACACGCTCGTGAAGACGTCCTCAAAGAGCACTCCGTATGGATCGGAGACCACCCGCCTTACCTCCACGGACCTGCCGGCCACCCCCGGCTCCACTGCAGACACCGTTCCCGATGGGAGCGCCGGGTCGCGGAGCTTGCGTGGGATGTCCTCAGTGCTCCTGGGCTCCACCAGATCGTTGAACGGAGACGTTTCGTAGGAGATGGTGCGGTCCCACGTCGGCGCAGCCAGGGACACCGTCACCGATTGCGACGTGGTCGAGACGGACAGGAGGAGCACGGCATCCGAGTCGTTGCGGAATCTGAAGTCGGTTGCGCCGTAGGACACGGTGGCGTCGCGGCCAACGGGATAGTGCTCGATGTAGAAGGAGTGCGGCTTCCTCTCGACCACGGGAAGTCCGGCGAAGAACACCGCGTTGAACAGGGTCGTGGAGACCTGACAGATGCCGCCCCCCACCCCGGGCGTGAGTGCGCCGTCGCGAATGACCGGGGCTTCGTCGAAACCCGCCGCGCGCGTGCGCGGGCCCACAGCCGCGTTGAATGAGAAGGTCTCTCCGGCGCGTATCACGTAGCCGTCCAAGATAGTCGCCACTTGCCGGATGTTGTTGACTCGAGCGGAGTTCGCGGCACTGAAGTAGGTGGTGAACGAGGCGATCTCCCTGCGCTCCTGGAGTTCCTGCGCATCGAGGGTGGTGAGTCGGGGTTGCACGGTCGCGGTGGGTATCGGCACGTACTTTCGCCCCCCCTCCAGCACCACGCGCGCCAGGGAACTGAGCAAGGCCGGCCACTCGATCAGAGTGCCTTCGACGCTGGGCGTCACCGTGAAGCTCTTCCCGTCGTCCCCTGGGATGACCTCCGCTTCTACTGGGGGGTCTTCCAGGGACTTCAAACGCTCGCCGAGCACCTCGCGGGCGGCGTCGGTATCGAATGTAAGCGGCGATCCGTTGACGATGCCGGACGGATTTGGGGCGGCGATCGCACCTAGTTCCCCCGGCGAGACCTCGAACAGTGTTCCTTGGTATCCGAGGGTGACCGGAGAGGCCAAGCCGGTCCGGACACTCGCCAAGACAGCTTGGACGTCTTCCGTGCGCACGGCCGGTTCGATCTCGCGGAGGGGCGCTCGCACCTCGGGTCTTCCATCGGCCATGGCCTGGATAAGCCCTGCGCGTAGACCGTCCCTGTCGAGGGCGACACCGACCTCGGCCGCCACCGCCTTCGGCCGCCCTTGCTCGAGGATGAGTCGTGCCTCCTTGCTTTGACGCTCAACCAGCAAGGCGACTTCGTCGAGAGTGGAGGCCAGACGTATGTCGTCGACCTCAAAACGAAAGGGCAGGGCAAGCCGGTCGCTATCCCCGAAGACTCTGCCCCAGATCTCCCGGAAAAGTGACGTCGATTCCGTGCGGGCCAGGCCGGGGGCCACACTCCCCTGCGCGTCGATGCTGAGGCCGGCCTTTGCCGGATTCACGGTGAAGACGGCATCCCCAGCGACCACCCGGATGGGACGCTCCAGCAGCGACGCGGCGGAGGCGGCCACCTTCGCTGCGGCCGCCTCCGCCGACAAACCCCCGACCTCGACGCCACCGACTGAGATGCCCCGCGGAACGGTCCCAGGGGCGTCGCCCGTGACGAACGCGAACCCGAAGACGGCGGCGATCACGAGTACCCCCGCGGCGGCGACTGCTGGAAGGAGGCGCCGCATAGATCAGTCGGTTCTCCCGCCGGCATCGTCGATCGTCTCTTGCAGCATATGCGCATACCGGGCCAGCAGTTCATCCGACGCCGCGAGCGTGTCCGCCTCGGCGAACACGTGGAACACGGGTTCGCCCGGGTCGGGGAGGAACTGCACCCAGTCGGCGCTTCCCACAGCCAACTTCACTCCATCGAGGAGTGACACCCTCTGGTGCTTCAATCTCTCGACCAACATGCGCATCACCACGCCCTTGACGCTCCAGGGGCACTCCACCACGGCGTGGCGCACCGTCACTTCAGGAAGAGCACCGGCCAGACGCGACACATGCTCCATCGTCGAGGCCAGCATCTCAAGCACCATAAGGAAGCTCACGAGTGCATCGGGCGCCGGCAGGAAGGCTGGGAGCACGAACCGCCCTCCCCCACTCCCGGCGAAAATCGAGTGCGGTTTGCCCGCTTCACTGAGCAGGGCGGACTCAGAGACCTTCGTGCGTACAACGTTGCCGCCGCACTCAGCCGCCACCTCCTCCGCGCGTCGCGTGGTGTGGAGCGGGACCACGATGTTCCCCGGCCCGTAGTTCGTGCAGGCGTGCCTGAGTAGGAGCAGCAGCAGCGAGACGTCGGGCACGCCGGCACCAGTCTCATCCAAGACGGTCACCGACTCCCCACCCGGATCCATGAGCACACCCACGTCGGCTTCCATGGCTCGGACCAACCGGCCGACCCTCTCCCCTCTGTCGACCAGGGGCCGTGTCGCCCCATCAGCCCCGTCTTCCCGTGGATCTCGAGTGTTGACGGATACCACTTCCAGCCGGAGCGCGTCCAACACGCTCGATGCCAAAACCGTCGTGCCCGAGCCACCGTGGTCCAGGACGACACGCAGGTCGCGGTCGCGGATGCGGTCGATGTCGCAGGCAGTCAGAAGCGCCCCGATGTACGTCTCGATCAGTCTCGCAGGGAAGACGATCGAACCCATCTCACTCGGTGCCACTCGGCGATAGTCTTCGCGGTAGAAGATGTTCTCCATGCCACGTTCCCTCTGGGGACTCATGGGAACACCAGGACGCTCCGAGAGCACGATCTCGGCCTCTTCCGGATTGTCCGCACACACCCGGAGATGGACTCCACCCGCCGAATTGCCCACCTTGAGATCAAAACGGGTGAGCGAGCCTGGGGCGATCTGGAGGTCTCTTACCGTCACCCCTGAGGCGTTCAACCCTGCAGTCAGGGCCCTGTTGAGGACCCGGGCGGCCGGGTGCTGATCCCGGCTTGTCGTCACGATCGACCCTGCGCTCAAGGAAGTCCCGTATGCCATACCCAAGCGCATGACCAATTCCGGCGTGATATCAATGTTGATGAGACCGCGCACGCCCTCCTTGCCGAACAGGGAACTTTGCCCACGGGATTCCCAGATCAGGCTCGAACGGACCGAGGCTCCCGACTCGATTACCTTGCCCGGGTAGACCTTGACCTGACTACCGACCACTGCCTTCTCGCCTACCGAAGAGCCCTCACCAAGCACTGCTCCCTCGGCGATGGAAGCGTTCGCGCGGATGTCGACCCCCGACCCGACGATCGCCCCCCGCACCCGAACCCCAGGACCCAAGTAGGATCCGTCCCCGACGACCGAACCTGCGACTGAGGCTCCGCCACGCAGGATGACGTTGTTGCCGAGGACTGTGTGCGCTCCGATGGAGGCGCTTCCAGAAAGGCGGGCGTAGTCACCGATGAGAGCAGGGCCTTGGATATTGTCGAGACTGTCGAAGTCCGCTCCGTGACCCACCCACACATTGCCTCGCAACCTGACCCCAGGCAAATTGGCCTGCACCTTGCCATCGAGAGCGTCTCTGTTCGCCTGGAGGAACTGTGCCAGGCTTCCGATGTCCTGCCAGTAGCCTTCGCAGAGCATGCCGAACAACGGCTTCCGCGAGTCGTAGAGGTGGGGGAACAGTTGGTGGCTGAAGTCGAAGGAGACCCCCTCAGGTATATGGTCGAGCACCTCCGGTTCGAGCACGTAGATGCCTGTGTTGATGGTGTCAGAGAAGACCTGCCCCCACCCCGGCTTCTCCAAGAACCTCTCGATGCGGCCGTGCTCGTCGACGATGACGACGCCGAACTCCAGCGGGTTGTCGACACTCTTCAAGGCTATCGTCACCATGGCGTCTCGCGCCCGGTGGAAGTCGACGATCTCGGTCAAATCGAAGTCGGTGAGCGAGTCGCCGCTGATCACCAGGAAGGTATCGTCCAGGAACCGTTGCGCATTCTTGACCGACCCCGCCGTTCCGAGCGGCACTTCCTCTACGCAGTAGTCTATCTGCATGCCGAAGGAGGAACCGTCGCCGAAGAAGTTCTGGATCAACTGAGGCATGAAGGCCACCGTCATGACCACATCGCGGATCCCGTGGCGGGAGAGAAGTTCGAGAATATGCTGCGCGGTGGGCTTGTTCGCCACCGGCACCATCGGCTTCGGCATGTTCGACGTGAGAGGACGCAGGCGAGTGCCCTGCCCCCCGGCCATCACCACAGCTTTCACCCGCAGCCTCCTCGCCCTATGAGCCTGTCGGCGTGACTACCCCCGCCTCCGGACGGCGAAACTGACGGAAGCCCCGAAGCGTGTAGTGCGCGCCCGACGTCAATGAGAGAGCGGCGCCGACCCACAGTATGGGAACAGCGGCCCCGATACCGAGAACCGCTAGGAACAGCGCAGCCATCAGCACCGCCGTGCCCGCCTTGCCGAGCATGCTCACGGGCACGCGGAGACCTCTGCGACTCAAGACGTAGTAGCCGGCCATGACGTAGGTGTCCCGCACGAGCACGACCATGAGAGGAGCGGTGGGTAGACGATGCTTCACGAGAAGAATGATCAGGGCGCTCCCGATGAGGAGTCGGTCGGCCATCGGATCCGCGAAGCGGCCGAAGTCGGTGACCGTATCGGTTCTGCGAGCGATCTGCCCGTCGAGCCAATCCGTGACCGACGCCACCGCGAAGAGGACGCCCGCTACCACCGAGCGGCCCCCGTCATCTCCGGCCAGATAGTAGATGAACGCCGGGATCAGGAGCAGCCGGAACATGGTAAGCACGTTGGCCAGCGCACACCTCCGTGATCGCCACCAGGGCCGCGTGCAACGGGAATCCTTCCACGCCCGGCGGAAGTTCCTCGCACTAGAGTGAGACAAAGTCGGGACGGCCAGATTCGAACTGGCGACCTCCCGGCCCCCAGCCGGATGCGCTACCAGACTGCGCCACGTCCCGACGCAGCGGCCAGTATACCACCCGGAGGCGCGGTCAATGTCGCTCGGTGCGCGGCTCCCGCGACATAAGATCGGCCACGCAATCCTGGACCGACTTCTGCTCGTAGACGACCGCGACGACGTTGCGGGTGATGGGCATGTCGACCCCGTATTTGCGGGCCAACGCGAGGATCGCCGGGGCCGCCGTGAGGCCTTCGGCCACCATGCCCATCTCCCGCTCGACCTCGCCGGGCGAGTGCCCAAGCGCGATGAGTTCTCCGGCGAGGCGGTTCCGACTATGGTGAGAGGTACACGTGGCTACCAGATCTCCCAGGCCTGCGAGACCGGCGAAGGTGAGCTGCTCCGCGCCCAAGGCCACTCCCAAGCGCGCCATCTCGGCAATACCACGCGTGATCAAGGCGGCACGGACGTTGTCGCCGTACCCTATCCCGTCCCCCATCCCGGTGGCCAGAGCGATGATGTTCTTGACGGCGCCGGCAAGTTCCACTCCGACGAGATCGTGGTTGACGTAGGCCCGGAAGCTCTCGTTGGACAGGAGGAGCTGCAATGACTCTGCGTAGCTAGGATCCGCAGACGCGATCACGGTTGCCGTAGGCTGGTCAAGAGACACCTCTTCGGCGTGGTTGGGGCCGGCCAGCACGGCGATCCTCGGCTCGAGGTGACCCCACACGTCTGCCAGCAGTACGCTGAACCTGCGCAGCGAGCCCGGCTCCACGCCCTTGGTGAGACTGAGGACGTTCACGCCCTGAGGCAATCGATCGACCAAGGAGTCGGCCACCGCCGCATACCCTTTGCTGGGAACCGCCATTACGACAAGGTCTACGTCTTCGAGGCTTCCCTCTGTGTAGACTCCCGCGTCAAGGGAAGGAGGCAGCTGCGTATCCCGAAGGTATGAGGGGTTCATGCCTGTGGCACAAATCGCCTCCGCCTGTTCCATGCGACGTCCCAGCAGGCGGGTGCGCAGGCCCAGAAGGGCGAGATGACGTGCCATCGCAGTGCCCCAGCTCCCGGCGCCCACGACCGCCACCCGTAGGGTGTCCCCTTCCCTGGGCGCCAGTTCGGGGCTCTCACTCATCAGGCTTACTCCTTTCGGCGTCGCCGGCGTCCCGGGCAGGAACTCGGCCGAGGCT
>DASRMJ010000277.1:0-2061 GCA_035647995.1 Thermoleophilia bacterium
GGGCAAGGAACGTCCTCTCGCTGTGCATCCAGCGGACGGCATCGAGTCACGTAGCCGATACCACCGTCTCGGTGGTGTCCTTGGCGTCGGACGACATGAAGGGCCGCATCATCGGGCGTGAAGGCCGCAATATCCGCACCCTCGAGAACCTCACGGGCATCGACTTCATCATCGACGACACGCCGGAAGCTGTGGTTCTGTCGGGGTTCGACACGGTGAGGCGGGAGATCGCCCGTATCACACTGACGAAACTCATCGCGGACGGTCGCATCCATCCCGCCAAGATCGAGGAGATGTACACCAAGGCGAAGGATGAAGTCGAGAATGAGATTCGGGAGGCCGGAGAACAGGCTACCTTCGAAGCCGACATCCACGGATTGGCGCCGGAGCTCGTGAAGCTGTTGGGAAGGCTCAAGTACCGCACGAGCTACGGACAGAACGTCCTCGTCCACTCGCTGGAGGTGGCATACCTTGCCGGCTTGATGGCGGCGGAACTCGGCGCGAACGCAAAGCTGGCCAAGAGGGCCGGCCTGCTGCACGATTTGGGCAAGGCTGTGGACCACGAGGTGGAGGGCTCTCACGCCGTCATCGGGGCCAACCTGGCCCGCCGCTACGGTGAGACCGAAGCGGTGGTTCATGTCATCGAGGCACACCACAACGACGTCGAGCCGCAGACGGTGGAGTCGGTGCTGGTAGCGGCCGCCGACGCCGTTTCGGGAGCCCGCCCCGGAGCTCGGCGCGAGACACTCGAGATCTACGTGAAGCGTCTGGAGTCTCTGGAGCGCATCGCCGAATCCAAGAAGGGTGTGGAGAAATCGTACGCCATCCAGGCGGGGCGTGAGATCAGGGTCATGGTGAAGCCGGAGGAGGTCGACGACGACATGGCGGCCCTGCTGTCCCGGGAGATCGCCAAGGAGATCGAGCAGGCGCTGGACTATCCCGGCCAGATCAGGGTCACGGTGATCCGCGAGAGCCGGGCCGTCGAGTACGCCAAATAGGGTGAGGCACGTCGCGGCGGCGGCGGCGCGGGTCGCCGCCGCCGCCGACCCGTCTTTGAGTATGGACTCCGTCACGCAGAACACCTTCTACCTGCGCACCTTCGGGTGTCAGATGAACGAGCACGACTCCGAACGTATCGCCGGGGTCCTCGAGGGGATGGGCTACCTCGCGGTCTCCGAGCCGGAGGAGGGGGCGCTGCTCGTCTACAACACCTGCTCGATCCGGGAGAAGGCCGACACGCGCCTCATGGGCCATCTGGGGGCGGCCCGTCGACTCAAGACCGAGGAACCCGAGCGGGTGGTCATCGTGGCCGGATGTCTGGCGCAGAGCCGTCGCGACTCGTTCTTTGCGGAGCACCCCTACGTGGACATCCTCGTGGGTCCCCAGAGCCTCCATCTCCTTCCCGCCTTGGTCGAGGAGCGACAGGCCGGCGGTCCCCGGGCGGGAGCGTACGAGGAGACCACCACGCACTGGAGTGCCGAGCTCCCACGGGCGCGCCGGCGGGGCCCCGTCGCCTGGCTCCAGATCATGGCCGGATGCAGCAACTTCTGTTCGTACTGCATCGTCCCTTACGTCAGAGGGCCCGAAGCCAGCCGAGCGCCCGACGATATCGCGGCGGAGGCCCGGGGGTTGATGCGCGACGGAGTCAAGGAACTCACGCTTCTCGGCCAGAACGTGAACGCCTACGGTCTGGAGCCCGGGTTTAGCTACGATCAGGACTTCCCAAGGCTGCTCGGAGCTCTGTCCAAGATCGAGGGTTTCGAGAGGCTCCGGTTCATGACCTCGCACCCCAAAGACGTCTCACCAGCCTTGATCGAGGCTATGGCGACCCTTCGCCCGGTATGTGAGCACCTGCACCTTCCCGTGCAATCGGGCAGCGATCGCGTGCTCGCGGCGATGAGACGTGACTACGACGTCCAGAGCTATCTCGACCTGGTCGCGCGATTGCGCACGGCGATTCCCGGACTGGCTCTGACCACAGACCTCATCATCGGGTTTCCCGGTGAGACCGACGGCGACTTCCAGGAGACCCTCGACCTGGTCGAGGAGGTGGGCTTCGAC
>DASRMJ010000278.1:0-4869 GCA_035647995.1 Thermoleophilia bacterium
GCCAGTGCCCGAGCGTGGGCCGGGCTGCCGTGGGACGCCCGGGCAAACGCCAAGGCCTCGAGCTCGCTCAGGCCGTAGGCCTCACGGAGGTGGGTCGCCAGCAACGGGGAAGGCACCGACGTGAAGGGCACCCGCTGACAGCGGGACACCACCGTCTGCGGCAGCCTCTGCGGTGAGTCGCTGACCAAGACGAAGTGGGCGTGTCGCGGCGGCTCCTCGAGCGTCTTGAGCAGGGCGTTCGCGGCTTCGGCGTTCATCGCGTGGGCATCGAGAATGATGAACACCCGGACCGAAGCTTCGAAGGGCCGCATGACCACCTCGCGGTTGATCTCGCGGATCTGCCCTATCGGGATGACGGCGCCCTCGGGGGAGACGATCTCCACGTCGGGATGCAGCCCCTCCAAGACCCTGCGACACGTCTCGCAGGCGGCGCACCCTCGCTCAGGACAGGCAAGTCCGGCGGCGAAGGCCAGCGCGGTCTCGCTCTTGCCCACACCCGCCGGGCCCGCGAAGAGATAGGCGTGGGAAGCGCCGTGCAAGAGCGCCTGCCGCAGGGAAGTCAGGGCAAGCGGTTGGCCCAGGATGTCGGCAAAAAGAGGCACGCAGCAAGTGTAGCAGGGGGAACGGCCGTGACGGACGCCACCCTCAGGAACTCCGGGAGAAGAGCTCCAACTCCTCGTCGATGGCCGCGCGCACCCGTGCCTGCACCTCATTCACGGCCCCCACAGAGTCCACGAGCCGGATGCGATGTCGGTGGTCGGCGGCCAGGCGGCGATAGCCTTCGGCCGCCCGCTCGAAGAACGACAGCCCGGCCGCCTCCAGGCGGTCGGGCGCCTGTGAGGCCCGGTTCGCCCGTTCGACCTCGTCCACCATGAGCACGATTGTCAAGTCGGGGAAGAGACACTCGGTGGCCCAGACGTTGAGAGTCAGCACGTCCTCCACCTGCAGACCGCGGCCGTACCCTTGGTAGGCCAGAGACGAATCGAGGTAACGGTCGCAGAGCACGATCCTGCCTTCGTCCAGAGCAGGCCGGATCACCGTCTCGACCAATTGGGCGCGGGCCGCCGAGTAGAGCAGAGCCTCCGCCCTGGCCGTCATCGCCGAGTGGCCGGGGTCGAGCAGGATGTCGCGGAAGGCCTCGCCCAACGGGGTGCCGCCCGGCTCACGAGTGGTGACCACCTCGTAGCCGGCAGCCCGCAGGGACCCGGCCAGCAGGTCCATCTGGGTGCTCTTGCCGGAGCCGTCCAGACCCTCGAACGTGATGAACACGCCCCGCGTGGCGCTGCCCAAGCCCGCCAGCGCACTCTCGTCCAGCGCCGCGTCGGCGGGCGGCGGCCTCCACTCTCGCTGAGAGCGACCTCCACACGCGCCCGCCGACCCGCCGGGGGCTACGTCAGCCAAGGATGGCCTCGGAAATACCGGGGGCTACGTCAGCCAATGATGGTGTCCTGGATGCCGGCGGCTGCATCAGCCAATGATCGGCTCGCGGATGCCGGCGGGTGCATCAGCCAAAGATGGCCTCCCAGATCTTCGAGAACAGACCCTTGATGCTCTCCCAGATGCCTTTGGCTTCGTCGCCGCTCACACCGATGCGGGTCTGGAAATCCTTGAGTTGGCTCTGCACCTTGCTCAGATCGAGGTGGAGGCCCTGCACCTGCACCAAGACCTTGGCCAGCCGATCGAGTTGCTCGTCGGTGAGGCGCAGATCGAGTTGCCCGGAGATGCGCACCAGGACCTCGCGGATCGAGGCCTCGTCGTTGAGCCCGCGGCTGACGATCTCTTCCTTCGCCAGCTTCACGAGCTCGGCGATGGCGTCTTTGTCGCCCACCTGGTCGCCCACCTCGGCCGTGTCCACCAACTCCTGGGTGGCGGCTTCCTTGGCCGCCGCGGAGATAGTCTTGCCGGTGGCCTCCTCGAAGGCCTTGAAGACGCCCGTGAGCGCGGCCGTGCCCGACACCGGGAAGGGCGCGGCGGCGAAGACGTCAGCGTCGGCGATACCTGCCGTTACCAGGGCATTGGCGTAGGTCTGCTCGGTCACGTAGGTGATGTTGCTGGTCTGAACCGCGATGCCCGACCCGTCGTCCTTAAGCCGCACGTACACACTCGAGATCGAGCGCGTGCCGATCTGAGCGTCGGAGATCAGCCCCTGCAGGTAGTCCCGTTCCTCCTTGTTGGTGACCTCCAACACGGGCAGGTCGCCCTCAGACACGCCGAAGAGATCGAGCATCTCCTGGCGTTGGGCGGCCGATAGATCGGCGCCGAGGGTGACCACCTCGGTGGAGTCGGCTCGTGCCGGGCCGGCCAGGGCCAGGCTGAGGGCCCCGGCGAGCAATACGACGAGGAATACCGTGGCGGTGAGCGCGGGAGTTACCCGCGGCTTGATGGCTAGCGACATGATCGGCCTCCCTTGATGCTACTGATTCTGGTCTTCTGCCGAAGGCGTGCCTGCGGCTGGGGTCGCCTTCTTTCGGGCTGCGGGCTTCTTGGCGACGGTGGTCTTCGCGACCGTCGTGGTCTTCTTCGCGGCGGCGGCGGTGGCGGCCGCCGGCTTCTTGGCGGCTGCCGACTTCTTGGCCGCGGGCTTCTTCGCGGCAGCCGCGGAGCCGCGAGCGGCCAGGCGCGCGGCCTGCTTCTCTCGATACTCCGCCTTGGTGGGACACTCCGGGTCGAGGCACAGGATCCAAGGACGCTTGCCTCCGAGGATCTTGATGCGCGGCGTGCCGCACGACGGGCACGTCTCGCCGGTGGCGAGGATGTCTCCGCGCTGGGGCAACGGATAGGTCTGCGTGCACTCCGGGTAGCCCTCGCATCCGACGAACCTCTTACGCGTGGTCTTGGACTTGATCACGCGGACCTTGTGGGTGCCGCAGGTGGGACAGTCTCCCAGGATGCGGTCATCGGTGATGCCCTCGAAGATCTTTGCCGCGACGGCTTCCCGATTCTCAGCCAAGGACTTGTATGCCTTGTGCAGCAGCGCGCGCGAAGTGGCGACCACGTGCTCCTTGGTCTGGGTCTCCTCGGCGATGGCGTCCATGTCGAGTTCGAGCTGAGCCGTCATCTCGGGCGACGCTATCAGCGGCGCATACTCCAAGAGCGCCTCTGCCATCTTCACGCCCGTCTCCGTCGGTTCCACCGGGTTGCCGTGGATGTAGCCGCGGTCGTACAGGTTCTGGATGATGTTGTGCCTGGTGGCCTTGGTGCCCAGATTGTGGGTCTCCATGAGCTCGATCAGCGGGCCCTGCCCGTACCGTGAAGGTGGCTGCGTCTCCTTCCCGTCCAGATTCTTGCCCACCAGCTGGGCCTCCTGGCCCTCCGCGAGGTCGGGCAGTTCGGCGTCCTTCTGCCGGGAGTACGGGTAGAACGCGAGCCAGCCTGCGTATGTGACCCGCGAGCCCCGCACGAAGAAGGGCTCTCCGTCGATGTCGAGGTCTATCCGGTTCGATTCCGAGATGGCGTCATCGGCGAGGGTGGCGAAGAACCTCCGCACGACGAGCTCGTACACCTTGCGCGCCCGATCGTCCAGGGCTCCGTGGCGGGCAGCCCCCGTAGGGTAGATGGGAGGATGGTCGGTGGTCTTCTTCTTGCCGCGACTGGGCGAGAGCTTCGGCAGCGCCAGTAGCTTCCGCGCGTCGGCGGCGAACTCGCTCTCGGTCAAGGTGTGCAGGATCTCGCGAAGATCGAGCGATCCCGGGTACACGGTGTTGTCCGTACGCGGGTAGCTGATGTAGCCGCCCATGTACAGGTCTTCGGCGACGCGCATGGCCGCCGACGCGCTCAGACCCACGCTCGTGGCGGAAGTGATGAACGACGTGGTGTTGAAAGGCGCCGGGCGCGGGACCTTGCGACTCGTGCGCTTCAGCTGCGTGACGCGAGCGGGCCCGGTGAGCTTCTCGTAGGCTGCTTCAGCCGCATGCTGGTCGAGGAAGCGTTCCACCTTGTGGGTGGCCGTGAACCGCTGGGCGTCCGCCGCAAGGTCGGCCGTGAGGACCCAGTAGGGCTCGGGCACGAAGGCCCGGCGTTCCTTCTCTCGGGCCACGACCAGCGCCAGGGTGGGGGTCTGGACGCGGCCCACACTCAGGAACTGGTTGCCCAGACGATAGGTGGCCAGACTCACGAAACGGGTGAGCGTCGCGCCCCATACGAGGTCGATGTCTTGACGTGCTTCTCCCGCCCACGCCAACGGCTCGGAGAGGTACTCGAGTGAATCGAAGGCCCGCGTGATCTCCCCCGCCGTCAGAGCCGAGAAGCGGGCTCTTCGCAAATGGCGCAGGAGCGACTCGTTCTCGCCGGCGGCTATGTCGCGGGCCTCGAGTCCTATCAATTCGCCTTCGCGGTCGTAGTCGGTGGCGATCACAAGCTCATCGGCCTCGCCGGCCAGCTTGCGCACGGCCCGCACCACGGACTTCGCAGTCTCGCCCTTCACCAGCGGCGCGTCGATGAGGGACGAGGGATCGACCTTGCGCCAATCCGCATACTCGGGGGGGAACTCCACCTGCATTACGTGACCCTTGAGGCCCACGGCGGTGTTCCGCCGGCCCGTGGCGTCGGTGAAGACATAGTACGGGATCTTGTAGAAGGCGTCGCGCTCGATGGCCCCTTGGGACAGGATGCCCGCGAGCTTCGAGGCTACGTCGTTCTTCTCGGTGATTATCAGTCGCACGTTTCACTACTCCAGACACTCGGGCGCTCGGCACTTCACCGCACCCACCCGGTGGCGGGACATCGCGACCAGCGGCGACGGGTAAAGATACAGACGGGCGGCTTCTAGTTCAATCTGCGGAAGGGTGGGGTGGGAACGCCGCAGGGACGCGCCGGGGCGGATCAGACGGCTGCGAGGGCCTCGTCGACCGTGCGGTGGATCCCGAACAT
>DASRMJ010000279.1:0-2532 GCA_035647995.1 Thermoleophilia bacterium
AGGGGAATCTGGAGTTGTTCGCCCGCGGCCTCGCCGACCTGGGCATCGAACTCATATCCACCGGCGGAACGTTCAAGTTCCTGAGCGAAGTCGGCATCCCGGTCAAGCAGGTGTCCGAGGTCACCGGGTTCCCGGAGATCATGGACGGCCGGGTGAAGACGCTGCACCCCGCGATCCACGGCGGTATCCTGGCCGACCGACACAACCACGAGCACCTGAAGGCCATCCAGGAGCTGGGCATCGAGCCCATCGATCTGGTGGTCGTGAACCTGTATCCCTTCGAAGACGTGGCCGAGCGGCGTGGCGCCTCCGACGAAGAGATCATCGAGAACATCGACATCGGCGGGCCCACCATGGTGCGCGCCGCCGCCAAAAACCACACGGGTGTGGCCATCGTCGTAGATCCGCGTCGTTACGGCGACGTGCTGCGGGAACTCCGCGAGAACGAGGGTGCCCTTTCCGAGGAGACCCGCCGTGACCTGGCCATGGAAGCCTTCCACCACACCGCTCACTACGATTTCGCCATCGCCAACTGGTTCAGTTCGCACGCAGGCGACTTCCCGCCCTACGTCATGTGGGATTTCAAGAAGGTTCAGGATCTGCGCTATGGAGAGAACCCGCATCAGCGTGCCGCCTTCTACGCCGATGTCGACGGGCGCAAGACCATCGCCCCGCAACTCGAGCAACTCCACGGCACGCACCTGTCGTTCAACAACCTTCTCGACCTTGATTCCGGGCGCCGTCTGGTGAAGGAGTTCTCTCTGCCCTGCTGCGTCATCATCAAGCACAACAACCCGTGCGGGGTCGCTCTTGCCGAGGGCATAACCCTGGCCTACGAGAAGGCGCTGTCGTGTGACCCGGTGTCGGCCTTCGGCAGCGTGATCGTGGTCAACCGGCCCGTCGACGAGACCCTGGCCCGCTCGCTCAGCACGAACTTCGTCGAGGTGCTCTTCGCGCCTGCATTCTTAGAGGAAGCCCTGGAGATCCTTACCAAGAAGCCCGACATCCGCCTGCTCGTGCACGAAGATCACAACCGGAATCACCGCGGTCTCTACGATCTCAAGAAGGTCATTGGCGGCGCGCTCATCCAGGAGCGGGATTCGGACAGCGAGAGTCGGGAGAGCATGCAGGTGGTGACCAGCCGTCATCCCACCGAGGAAGAGTGGGGCGATCTGATCTTCGCGTGGCGGGTGGCGAAGCACGTGAAGTCGAACGCCATCGTGCTCGCGAAGGACCTCATGACCATCGGTGTCGGGGCCGGCCAGATGAGCCGTGTGGACTCGGCACGCATCGCCGTGCAAAAGGCCAGGCACCCGCTCGCGGGGTGCGCGGTGGCGTCAGACGCCTTCTTCCCCTTCACCGACGCTCTGGAAGTGGCGGTGGAGGCCGGAGCCGCGAGCGTCATCCATCCAGGCGGCTCGAAACGCGACGACGACGTGACGCGGTACGCGGAGGGCCAAGGTATGGCCATGGTCGTCACGGGACGGCGGCACTTCAGGCACTAGAGACGGCGGCGCACCCGGGCCGAGTGGGCGGGGGCGCACAAGCACGGACGGCAGCCGACGAGTCAGCGGCGCCGCCCGACTAGTGCTCGTGACTGTGTTCGTGCTCGTGCGTGTGCTCGTGGGTGTGCGGATGGGTATGCTCGTGCGTGTGAGCGGCCTGTTCCGGGGCAGCCGTCACCTCTCCGCCGGCAAGTTCTGCCGCGGCGCGCCGTAGAGCCTCGTTCGCCCGATCCGTCAAGTCGGCGACCTCCTGCAGTGCGGCCAACGTCACCGGCAGGTCCTGGTCGCTGAGTTTGTCGCGCCACTCGAGGTAGCTCCCACGGTGTCCTTCGTTGTGCTCGACCCAGTGCCGCACCAACATCGCTATCTTGTCTCGATCGGTCGCCATGCTGCTCCTCCGTTTCGCCGTCGGCGGCGTGTCGGCTCAGTCGGGGCTGGACTCGTCGCCCTTGAGGGGAAACAGCGCCAGCGCCTCTTCCAGTGTGGCTCCGCGCCGGATCCGTTCGAACAGTTCCAGGATCCCTCCCTGGGCCTCTTTGACGGCCTCGGTGTCCGCGGGAAGGATATCAGGCCTTCCTCGTGAGCGGCCGGGCTCACCGCTCTCGGCGACGATCGTTCTCAGCGGCCCCGTGGTCCGTTCTTCGAAGCGGCCCACCTCCTCGAGCGCCCGCATCGAGTAGTAGGCTCCGGTCACGTACACAGTGTTGCGGGAGAGCAGCGCGGCCCGCTGGAACAGCTCAAAAGCCTCCTCGAGCCAGGGGGTGCTGAGAGTGCGGTCGAGTTCGCGGGCAGTGGTGAGACACCGCGCGGCGATCTCCGGTATCTGTTCCGCGGCGTAGCGGAGTAGGCCAACGATCGTCTGTCGCCAATAGAAGTTCACGTGCCGCCTCGCCATCGAACGGGGATTGGTTAATGTCGGCAGAGGCCGTAGTCATGGAGGCTCGGCCTACTGGTGAGTAACAGATACCAGGGGACGGTTCGGCCCAAACGGACAAGCGGTCGCGGCGCTCGCGTTGCAGGCTCGAGG
>DASRMJ010000280.1:0-7595 GCA_035647995.1 Thermoleophilia bacterium
CAGGCTCCGGGGAGACGAAGCCCAGCAGTCCCACCCCCAGCCCGATGAACAGGACCACCAGCCAGTCGAGATCCCCCCACCGCAGGCGATAGCTTGTCTCGAGCCACAGCGGCCTGAGCACCACGTAGACCGCGAGGCAGAGGAGCACCGCCTCGTCCCAGATGTTCGAGAAGGCCTGCAGGGGACCGAGGTCCCGGATCGCGTAGTCCAAGAAGAGGAAGTTGAACGGGATGAGCACCAGCCACCGGTCGAGCTTGGCGAGTGCGCGGGCGAGTGGCAGCACGCGACCGGTGCCGCCGCCGAAGAGGGCGCTGCGGGCGCCGGCGGCCCGCATGATGCCCTGGAGCCGATGTATGCCCGAGACGCACGCCGCCAGCGAGCGGAACGACCTGCTGGCCTGCACCGCCGCCAGCGACCCGCGCCCCTCTCGACGGCTCCGCTGGTGGATCCCGCGGACGGCGGCGTCGAGACTCCGCGTCACCGACGCCGCTACACGGTACGAGAGGCTTGCTCTCAGGGCGTCCGATATCTCAGTGTCCGACATCTCGGCGGCCGCCACCTCAGTACTCGACCTTGACCACCGTGGCCGTGAACTTGTAGAGCATGGACTCGAGGAAGATCAACTTCCCCACCCGTAGCTCCTGGTTCCCCAGGCTCACGGTCGGATCCGACTTCTCCAGCACCGCGTCGATGGTCACGAGGGCTCGGGCCTGACCTGACGCGGCGAAATTCACGCCGTTCTGGTCGATGACGAGGCCGTCGGCGCTCGGGGGAGTCAGCTCCACGGCGGCCACGGTGCCGTCGATGTCGTCCTTGCCCTCCGCGAGCCGGTCACCGACTCGGATGTGTTCGAGCATGCCCGCTTCCGGTGCGTAGACTTCGAGTTGCACCGTCGCCGGCACGTTTTCCGGCCCTGTGGCGCTCGGGTCGATGCGACCGTTCGTGACTTTGTAGGCGATCCCGAGGACGATCACAACGGCGACGACCAGGACAAGCCAGTCGAACATGCGGGCGGTGCGGGGCAGACGTCTCATGTGGGCCTATCCTATTCCAACACGTCGATGGCGACTATTCTGCCGACCGCCTCTGCGCGAGGCGTCTTCATGATGTACACGAGCCCCACCTTGAGTTCTTGGCCTGCCCACTCCAAGTACGGCCCGCTGCTGTTGGCAACAACTTCAAAGGCGACGTAGAGATCGCAAAGGTCGTTCGACGCAGTGCGGGAAACCGAGCCATCCCTCAATACGTACACTTTGGATGGCTCGTAGCGCACCGACACGATCCGCGCGTTCCCGATATCCCGCCCTGCCAAGAGAGGGTCGCCAACGCCGAAACCCTTCGTCGTGGACAGCGGCACCGAGGCCGTCCTCATGGTGACGACGATGGCCTTCTCTCCGGAGGTTACCTGGGTGCCGGAACCGACGTTGCCCAGGATGCGGTCGCGCTCGAGGATCGCGACCGCCGAGACCAGGATCAGCACGACGACGAGCACGTCCACCCAGTTGAACCATGTCCAGAATCGTTTCATGTCTCTCCCTAAGCGACCTGGAGCAGCCGACGGTAGAGGTCGTCGTACCGGCGGGCCATGACCTCGCTCGAGTAGTCGTTGATCACCTTCTCACGGGAACGCCCGCCGAGGGTGTGCCGCAACGCCGGATCGTCCACCAGGCGGCGCAGAGCGGCCGCGAAGGCGTCCGCGTCGCCGACGGGGACCTTGAGTCCGTCCACCTCGTCCTGCACCAGCGACTCCATCCCACTCACGGCCGTGCAGACCAGAGGTCTTCCCAGGGCGGCACCCTCCATGACCGAGTAGGATACTCCCTCGCTGTATGAGGTGAGCAGGTTGACGTCGATGGCCTGGTAGAAGTCGTAGATGTTCTCCACGAAGCCGACCATGTGAACCTGGTCTGCGAGGCCGAGGACACGGATATGCTCCCTGTAGTCCGCCATCAGGGTGGGATCGCCCGAGCCGGCGACCACGAATTGCACCGGTTCTCCCTTGAAGCGGTGCGCGACCTCGATCAGGAGGTCGATGCCCTTCATCGGGTGTAGCCTGGCCGCGAGTCCACAGATCACCTGTCCCTCGTCCGGCACACAGCGCTTTCGGAGGAACTCCTGCCGGCTCATGGTGGGAGCGACGAGGGAGAGATCCACGCCGTTCGGGATATGCTCGCGGCGGTCGGGGGAGACGCCTTCCTCGCGCAGGAGTTCCAGGAGTTCGTATGAGACCGTCGCGAAACGTTCGATGCGCCCGAAAGCCCAGCGAATCAGCGGCAGGGCCACGGCCGAACGGTAGTGGCTGTCGGCGTACTCCTGACGGAAGTCGGAGTGGATGGTGGCGGCCACATGGAGCGGCTCCCCGCGCGCGGCGATCGCCGCCATGACCATGGGCTTCAGGCCGTGCACGTGGATGACCCATCCCTGGTCGTGTTTCTCGCGGAGCGTCCGGACCAGTCGGCGTAGTGCGGCGGGCCGCATAGCGCATTCACGCACCGGGATGCCGAGCCTGCGTCCGTTCGCGATCACCTTGCCCGGTCCTATCGCGATGAGTTCCACCGTCCCGGACTTGCGCTGGGCCCCGCTCAGAGCGATGACCTGGGTCATGGCCCCTCCGATGTCAGCGCCGTTGACGATGTGGACTATCTGCATCCCGATTCCTCTGGGCCGCTTCCAGACATCGACCGAGCGCCTCGGTCTGGACCCGTCGACTGTACCGCTGGATTATAGCCGCCTCGGGTGCGAAGGACGCGCGGCCGTCGCACCAAGCCCGGTACGAGGCCGCGAGGGCGTCTCGTATGCCCGCGACGTCGGCGAAGTCGACGGCGGCGCCGGTGCGCGTCTCGCGCACGACCCGCGCCGCCTCTCCCTCGAGGGGCACGGTGGCCACGATTGGGATGCCCATGCGGATGTACTCGAAAACCTTCCCGGTGGCGAAGTTGACCTCGCTCTCTATCAAGAGGAGGACGTTGGCGGCGGCCAGGTGCCCCATCAGCGAGCCGTGGGCCATATATGGGGTCACCTTCACGACCGCGTCGAGGGCGTCTCCGGCGACCAGGCGGCGGATGCGGTCCTCGTGGATGTTCCCGACGAACTCGACCTCGAGTCGCGCGGGGTCCACGTCGGCCGAGGCGATCAACTCGGCCAGGGCCTGCAGCACGTAGTCGGGACGCCGGCGCCCGTAGAGGGCGCCGGCGTAGACGATGCGGAACTTCTCGTTCCCCTGGTTGCGTGGGGCGTAGTCGGCGAAGTCGTCCGGATCGAAGCCGTTGGGTATGGCGGCGGAGCGGTCGCGCACCCCCGGCGTGTCGGCGACGAAGTTCTCCAGCATGCGCGGCGTGTTCGCTACCAGGTAGTCGCAGCCCGCGACGACGGCCTTCTCCATCCGCCTCTCTGCCGGGAAGCGCAGCCTCTTCAGCAACTGGTCGCGGCTGTAGGGGTTGTTGGTCCACTCGTCGCGGAAGTCGGCTACCCACGCGACGTGGGGGCGGCGTCGCTTCAGGTAGAGGGCCATCAGGTGGCTGCTGTAGGGATAGGAGGTGGAGTAGAGCAGGTCGATGTGCTCGGCGTCGAGCCAGGCGAGGACGCGTTCGCGGTGACGTAGGTACCAGAAGACCTCGGCGTCGGGCACCATGAGTCGCGTGCCGATCAGGCGGCGCACTCGGCCGATCACTCCCGTGCCGTCCACCCAGTCGGGTCGTTCGAGGTCGAGCCGGTGGAGCCCCTCGGGCAGATCCTTCAGCAGCGACTCGTCTCTGAGCCCGCCGGAGTAGGCGCGGGTGACCACGTAGGGCGCGTAGCCGACGGCGGGCAGGTACTTCACGAACTTGGTGCTGCGCTGCACGCCCGAACCGCCTATCGGCGGGAACTCGTTCAAGATCATGAGTAGTTTGTTCATTGCCCTCTTCGCTGACCCTGTGTCATCCCGATCGCGAACCGGGATCTGTGGGTAGGTGTCCGTTGATCGGGGCCGTCAGAGTGGGCGCCCGTGGATCGGTGCCCGCGGATCGGGCGCTCCACGTCGCGGCCGGCCAGGCCACAACGTAGCACATCGACGGGTGACGACTCGTTGCCCGCTTCTTGAAGCGACGCATACGGCGCGTACTCCCATCGGCAACAGGCACGCGGGATCTCGCAGCCAACCGGTTGATTAAGCACCCGTTCCCGGCGGTTCTCAGGACCGGGGCAGTCTCAAGCGACGCGACACCTTGCGGGGGAGTCCCCGAAGGAAGTGTTTCCAGTTCGCGTAGGAGCGGACGGGGGCCATGATGCCGGGGTCGGTTGAGCGGAATTGGGCGTCCGCGAGCGATTCAAAATGCCAATTGAGCCCCCGCTTGAAGGGGATATCCTCGTCGGACGAACGCCGGGTTCGGGCCAAGCATCGGTCGGGGCCGTAGAAACGAACTTCGGCGCGATTGAACCCCATGAACTCGCACATGTCGCTGATGCAGAGGCCGGATGGCTGCCACCACATTCCCCTGTAGAAGCGCCCGAAGTTGGCGAAGGAGCGTTTGTTGTCGTTGACGGCGTTGCTTTCAATCAGCAGGAGTCCGTCGGGTTTCAGCAGGCGTCTCAAGATGTGCAACCCCAGCAACATGTCGCCGAGGTGGTACAGGACGCCGCTGAGGAGAACAAGGTCGAGGCTGTTCTCCGGAATATGATCGATAAGGTCGTACACTGAAGCCTTCACGGCTCTCACCGAAGTCTGTTCGAAGACTTCCGCTAGGAAGACGGCCTGATCGAGGTGTGCGCCCACCTCATCTATGGCGTAGACAATGGATGGTCCTCTGGCCGCCATGAGGAGAGAGAGTCCTCCCGTGAAGCACCCCACGTCCGCCACCCGCATCCCGCTGAGGTCGTCGGGCCACCAGCCCCACTCATCGAGCATCCCCGCGACGTCAAGGTAGTTGTCGCCGAGTAGACCCTGCTTGCGAAAAGGGCCGAAGTCGATGGAGTGACCCCAGCCGTACTGCGCAGCCGAGTCCAGGGCTGCGACGCCTTCTCTGATCTCAGCGACGCGGTCGGGGGGAGTGTCGGGCGACAGCCGAAAGGGCCATGCCGCTGCAGGTATCTTTCTCCGGGCCACTTCTTCCTCCCACTCGCTCGCCGGATCTGAGCCGAAGCGTGCCTGCAGGCTCGCCGTGGCCGAATCGAGAAGTCAGTCTAGCATCGCCGGCCTCGCGCGCGGTGATTCTCGCGGATCGCGGGCGGGAGTACGGACGCTACTCCCCGCGCAGGTCGCGATGGCGGCGCTCAAGCCCGCCTTGGCGTCTAGGCCTGGACGCGTGCCAGAACGCTTACTTCGTACCGCTCTCCAGCAGGTGGCGCGGCAATCACACCGGCGAGTTTACCCATCAGTTCACGGTAGAGCTGGCTGGATTCGAATGCCGTCAAGTCGGCCTCCGTTTCCCACAGGTTGATGGAGACCGCCTTGCCGGTATCGCTCTGTGTGAGGAGAAACTGCTCCCTGAATCCCTTCTGCTCCTTCAACACCGGCACGATGGCATCCTGGACTATTCGGTTCGCTTCGTCGATCTTGGCAGAGTGAAACTGGATATTGACAGCTCGCGCATACATGGCCGACCTCCCTCTTCGCGTGCCTCGAGCATACGGCGAAGCTTTCGAGCTGGCAAGCGAGCAAGGCGTCGATCACGATGGGCCGACGGGGCCGGAAGAGCTGCACCAACGTGGTAGAATGTACAGGATTCTGTACATACACCTGCGGGGGTCGTGATGCAGCAGACTACCTTCACCGACTTCAGACGGCATGCCAAGGACTACTTCGACGCGGTGGAAGGGGGCGACGTGGTGCGGGTGTATCGCAATGGTCGCCCGATTGCCGACGTCGTGCCTATCCCGGCCGAGGAACCTGCCTGGAAGCATCCGGTTGTCCGGATCGCGGTGCGTGGACCCCGCGCCTCCGACATGGTGATCCAGGATCGGGCGGAGGATCCGTCGCCGGAGTGAGGGTCTTCTTCGACGCATCGGCTCTGGTGAAACGGTATGTCGATGAGCCTGGGAGCGACACGGTCTCCGCGATCCTCGAAGCGGCCGAGGTGCTCATCGTGTCGGCGCTCTGCCTGCCGGAGTGCGTTTCGGCCTTTCAGCGGATGGCGAGTGAAGGCTTGCTGTCACACCAGGAGTACGTCTGGCTGAAAGACGCCGTTCTCGCCGACTTGGCCGATGCGATCGTTTGCCATGTGGTGCCCGAGGTGGTCGACGGAGCCGTCGAATGCCTGGAGCGCCACCCTGTACGCACGCTCGATGCAATACAGATCGCATGCGCCCGCGCCGTGACGGCCGACCTGTTCGTCACCGCAGATCGAAGGCAGGGTGCGGCTGCGCGTGGGGAGGGTCTTGAGGTCAGGGTGGTGTAGAAAGTGGTGTAGAAAGGAGGTGAGTCCGGGCGAGCGGGCTCTCCACGTCTTCCGGGTGCATCCAGTCGGCCGAAGATCTCTGAGCAGCGCCGCCCCGAGCTTTCCCGCTTGACTCCTTTCCGCAGAGGTAGTGTGCGGACTTGTGTGCAGAAGTATTCCGGACGGCAGAGGGTCATGACGCTCCCAGACAGTCCGGACTTGCATTGCCCCTTCAGCGATATCTGCTGGGAGAGAATGGAGGGTGCTGAGGTCGCGGCCGGCCAATTGCGGGGCCCGGAGTCCGGCGTTGACCATCGACCAGTGCCCCCGAAGGGTCTACAAGAGCTGCTTGAACTCCGCGACGGTCAATCCTGCGATCGACCTGTCGCCTGACGATCTGGCTCTCCCGCTGCGGTCCTTCTCGTACCCCACCTTCGACAGCGCCGCTACCACCTCACGGCCGGACGCACGTGGCAACTGAGTCACACCGCTACCTCGATAACCTCTTCGTCGATCGACGGCGGTATGGGCTCACCGTGAGCCTCCAGGCTCTCGAGATAGGCCGCAGTCGCTTCTCGGATGTTCTCCATGGCCTCGGAGCGCGTCTGCCCCTGTGAGATGCATCCAGGCAGGGAGGGGACTTCGACTACGAACACTCCGTCCACGCCTTGCTGGATGAGAACACGGTACTTCATGCAGGCCTCCATTGGCGGCTCTGCCCTGGGCCTCGTGACGGTCGGAACAGTACGCGCTCGCCAGGGTCCGAACGACCACCATTTCATTGTACACGGAGCCCCGCAAATCAGGTGGCGGAGGGGGCGGGATTCGAACCCGCGAGGGTTGTGACACCCTGCCGGTTTTCAAGACCGGTGCATTAAACCAGGCTCTGCCACCCCTCCGCGAACCACGCGGACAGCGCCCCATTGTGCCGCCTGGCCATGCTCCGCGTGCGGGCCCGACTCTCCCGACGGCGCGAATCCGTCCGTCTGAGTCCCCGCGCCGTCGATTATATCCTGCGGGCGAGCGTCAGAAGTTGTGCGACCAGTTGCGCCGGCTGGTCGTCAGCCTAGAGGAGTCTCTCCAGCTTCACGATCCACCCCGGGGGGACACGAGGTCCAGCAGCGCGCTCCGGCGGAGCGGCTCGGCATCGAGGTATCGTGGGACGACGTATTCCACCACGCGGGCGAAGGCGTCTCTGTCGCGTACGATCAGGGTCCGACCGTTCAGCGCCCGGAATTGGGC
>DASRMJ010000281.1:0-4283 GCA_035647995.1 Thermoleophilia bacterium
GCCGAGACCTCATCGTCCACGTGGAAGAGAAGCGCGGCCTGAGGAACGCGGTGAGCGAGGAGATCGCGGCAGCGAAGAAGGCGGGCGAGGACGCCGCCGATCGCATCGCGGCGATGCGCGAGGTGGGCGCCTCGATCAAGACCCTCGAGTCCGACTTGAAGACGGCGGAGGAGGCTCTCGAACGCGAGCTTCTCCAGGTTCCCAACCTGGCCGACCCTTCTGCCCCTGACGGCGGCGAGGAGAGCAGCGTCGTGACCCACAACTGGGGCACCCCGCGTGAGTTCGAGTTCGAGCCGCGCGACCACCTCGATCTTGGCACCGAGTCGGACATGATCGACATGGAGCGGGGCGGCAAGGTCGCGGGGAGCCGCTTCGCCTACCTGAAGGGCGACCTCGTGCTCCTGCAGTTCGCACTCGTGCAGTTCGCCTTGCAGAAACTCATGGCCAAAGGCTTTCGACCGGTCGTGCCGCCCGTCCTGGTGCGCGACGAAGCCATGTACGGGACCGGATTCTTCCCTACCGATATGCAACAAGTATACCAAGTTGAATCAGATGCACTGAATCTTGTAGGAACCAGCGAAGTGCCGCTGGCCGCCCTCCACATGGACGAGATCCTCGACGAGAGCGACCTGCCGGTCCGCTACGTGGGCTATTCCAGCTGCTTCCGCCGGGAAGCGGGCGCCGCGGGCAAGGACACGCGCGGGATCTTTCGCGTGCACCAGTTCGACAAGCTGGAGATGTTCAGCTTCTGCCACCCCGACCGCTCCACCGAGGAGCACGACTTCATGCGCGGAGTGGAGGAGGAGGTGCTCCAGGACCTCGGCCTCCCCTACCAGGCCCTGAACGTCGCCGCTGGCGACCTCGGAGCCTCCGCGGCCAAGAAGTACGACCTCGAGGCTTGGATCCCCACACAGGGACGCTACCGTGAGGTCACAAGCTGCTCCAACTGCACCGACTACCAAGCCCGCCGCCTCAGGTGCCGCGCAAAGGGCAAGGACGGGAGCCCCTACCTGGTGCACACCCTGAACGGCACGGTGGTGGCGGTAGGCCGCACGATCATCGCCATCATGGAGAACTACCAGACCGCCGACGGGCTCATCGAGGTGCCGGCGGTGTTACGGCCGTACCTGCTGCCGGGTATGACGGTCCTTGGCGCCTGATCCCACGGGTGCAACCGAAAGGAGCCCGACCATGGACGTGATCCGGCCTACCGAAGCTCTCATCATCGTGGATGTGCAGAACGACTTTCTTCCCGGAGGAGCACTGGCAGTCGATGAGGGCGACCAGGTGGTGGCCCAGATCAACCGGCTGCTCCCGCTGTTCGCCCACGTGGTCTACACGCGCGACTGGCATCCGGCTGACCACGTGAGCTTCGCCGACCCGCCCGAATATCGCGATGGCTCCTGGCCGGCCCACTGCGTCCAAGGGACCACGGGGGCGGGATTCCCCCGCGAGCTCAAGATCACAGACAGGGCCTTGCTGGTGAACAAGGGCACGGACCCGGGAGTGGAGACCTATAGTGGCTTCCGGTCGAGCGCGGTGGACATGGCCGCGTGGCTACGCGAGCGCCACGTGGACCGGCTCTACGTCACCGGTCTCGCCACCGACTACTGCGTGCAGGCGACGGCGCTCGACGGTTTGGCGGCCGGTTTCGACGTGATGCTCGTGGAGGATTGCGTCCGGGGAGTAGCCCCCGACACCACGCGCTCCGCCCTGGAGGAGATGAGAAGGGCGGGCGTGGGGAGCACCACCGCGGCCGCGATTTCGATGGCGGTCGCCGTGGCGGTGGCCACCGGGGCTGAGACGGAACCTCCGCTTGAGGGCGAGGGCTAGCCGCCCATGACCGACGCGGGCAGTCGCTGGGCGCGACGGGAGGATCTGGCCCTCCTGACCGATCTCTACGAACTCACCATGTTGAACGGCTACTGGAGGCGGGGCCGGGAGCGTGTGGGCGCCTCGTTCGAATACTTCTTCCGCGATCTGCCGCCGCACACCGGTTTCGCCGTGACGGCGGGTCTCGAGCAACTGCTCGAGTTCGTCGAGAACCTCCGCTTCAACGACGACGACCTGGCCTACCTCGCCACCCTGAGCATGTTCGATCGTGAGTTCCTCGCCTTTCTCCGAACCTTCCGACCCACTGTGTCCATCGACGCGGCGCCGGAAGGGACGGTGGTCTTCCCCTACGAGCCCGTCGTGCGGATAGAGGGCCCTCTGGCAGAGGCTCAGTTCCTGGAGACCGCGGTGCTCAACGCTCTCAACTACCCCACGCTCGTCGCCACCAAGACCGCCCGCATACGGCTGGCCGCGAACAGCGACCGGGTGATGGAGTTCGGCCTGCGGCGGGCGCAGGGACCGGACGGTGGACTGTCGGGCTCTCGGGCGGCGTACATCGGCGGAGCGGACGCCACCTCGAACGTCCTCGCCGGCAAGCTGTTCGGCATACCGGTGGCCGGCACCCACGCACACTCCTGGGTGATGGCGTTCGAGGACGAGCTCACGGCCTTCCGCACCTACGCTGAGCTGTATCCGGAGAGCTGCGTCCTTCTGGTCGACACCTACGACACTCTCGCATCCGGCCTCCCGAACGCCCTGACCGTCTTCCGCGAGCTGCGCGAGTCTCGACCCGGCGTGCGGGCCGCCGTCAGGTTGGACTCGGGCGACCTCGCACGGTTGAGCAAGGCGGCCTACGCCATGTTCACACAGGCCGGGTTCTCCGACCCGCTCATCGTCGCCTCCAACGAGCTTGACGAAGACTTGATCGCCGACTTGAAGCGTCAGAACGCCCCCATCAACGCCTGGGGCGTGGGGACCCACCTGATCACGTCGTCGAGTTGGCCTGCGCTCGGGGGAGTCTACAAACTGACGGCCATGCGGGAGGCCGACGTCTGGGAGCCGCGCATCAAGCTGAGCTCCAATCCGGCCAAGATGACCGACCCGGGACGCAAGCGGGTGGTCCGCTACCGCGATGCCGAAGGCCGGCCTGTGGGAGACATCCTCTACCGCGCGGACGAAGAGCCGCACGGCGGTCCGCTGGTGTCGTACGTAGGCCGCGCTGAGCTGGGATTCCAGATGGGTCTCGGAGGCGTCGCCGCGTTCGAGGATCTCCTGACACCGGTGATGCGTGGCGGAAGACGGCTGGCTCCCCCTGCCCCGATCGCGGCGGCCCGGCAGCGCGCCGTGGAACAGGTGGCGTCACTCCCGGAGGAGCTTCGCCGCCTTCGCAACCCCGAGATCTACCACGTGGGCATCTCCTCCGAGTTGGCCGCGCTCAAGGCCGATCTTATACGCCACTCGCCGGGGGTGCTCCGATGAGCGCGCGGCTCGTTGCCGGTTCGCGGCAGGCGCCCCGATGAGCGTCCGGAGCTGGATGGAACGACACAAGCCCAAGGCGAGCGCGCGCACCCAGCTTCTTCTCGCGGAGGTGATGTGGACGGCGGTGGGCACGATGCTGCTCACCTTCGGCCTTCACTGGGTGACGAGACGCTACCACGGCCCGGGGTGGGCCTACGCGGCCCCCTTCGTGATCGTCGGCCTGCTCAAGGGTCGCTTCGTCCTCGACCGCGTGGCGCGCCGCACCATCGCCCGCATCGACATGCGCGGTGACTCACATTGCGTGGGTGGCTTCTTCTCTCCGCTGAGCTGGGCCCTGGTGGTCGGGATGATGGTGTTGGGACAGGTGCTCCGCGCTTCGCCGCTCCCCCGCGCCGACGTGGGCTTTCTTTACGTTGCTGTGGGAGCGGCGCTGCTGACGTCCAGCCGCAAGTTCTGGAAGGAGTGGTTCCTCCTGCGACCGGCGCGCGCCGGTCGCCCGGGCAAAGGCGGAGGTTGACGCCACCGTCCGCTGACGCCGGCGGCGGGAGTCGTCGCCGCTGGTGAGACAGGCCACGCGCACGGTACCATGGCAGCGCGGCCCAACGATAGGTGCGACAACAAGGAGAGCCCGGTGTTCTGTGCGTCATGCGGAGCCGATAACCCGTTCGACGCTGCGTTCTGCGCTCACTGCGGCAGGCCCGTGACCGTGCCGACAGCCGAGGGGCGGCCATTCGCGTCGGCACGGCCGGCACAGGCGGCACGGCCGGGACGGCCGGGACGGCCGGAGCCCTCGGGACGACCGCCGGCGTCCGCAGGCCCGAAGCGGTCGGGGCGACCGGCACCGACCCCACAGCCTTCCGGGGCTGGGCGGCCGCCCAGCCCTCGAGCCGACGTAAAGACGATCGTCACGATCGCGGTGGCGGTGTTCGTGGGGTTCGCCGGCCTCGGCCTGGCCGCATACCTCTTGGTAT
>DASRMJ010000282.1:0-3339 GCA_035647995.1 Thermoleophilia bacterium
GTGTTCACGTCCAAGAGCGGGCTGCGCATCTAACATCTACCCCCCCAGTGAGCGACCTCGGATAACCGTGAATGTGACGTTCCCGTCCCGTAACCGGTCTACTCCACCCTCGAGGAATCGCTCTTCAAGAGGGGGCGGCAGCGTATGCGTCGTGGGTGTTTGAGAAACAGACTGGCTGGAAAAGATAGTCAGCACTTACTCGTCAGTCATGGCCTTGTATTCGGAAGCCACTCCAGAATGACCGGTGTTCGAACGATGCGGTCGAGAGCCGGCAAGTCTTGCGCGCCAAACGCTCGTGGGTAGGAACAAGAGGGCAACTGTGCCGGACCAGCAGCTCCATTCACGCCCCACTCGGATTGCAGTGATCGGCAACTACATACCGCGGCGCTGCGGGATCGCCACGTTCACGACGGACCTCGCCGAATCCCTGGCAGCCGAGGCGCCGGAGAGCGAAGTCTGGGCCGCCGCCATGAACGACACGCCCGAGGGTTATCCCTACCCGAGCCGGGTGCACTTCGAAATGAGCGAGTCCAGCCGTGGGGACTACCTGAAGGCGGCGGAGTTCCTCAACATTTGCGGAGTAGAGGTCGCCAGTCTGCAGCACGAATACGGCATCTTCGGCGGGCCGGCAGGCGAGTTCATCCTCGATCTGATCGGCCAGTTGCGTATGCCGGTCGTGACCACGCTCCACACCGTACTCAGGGAGCCTACCCGGGATCAGATGCGTGTGAGCGCGGAGATCGCGCGGCTCTCGGCCAAGCTGGTGGTGATGAGTCGCCGGGCGGCCAGTTTCCTGCGGGACATCTATCAGGTACCGGCAGAGAAGATCGCTTTCATCCATCATGGGGTCCCCGACCTCCCCTTCACCGATCCCACCTACTACAAGGACCAGTTCGGGGTGGAGGGTCGGACCGTCGCCGCTACCTTCGGGCTGCTCTCGGCCAACAAGGGCATCGAGCACATGATCGCGGCCCTGCCTGAGATCGTCGAGCACCACCCGGACTTCATGTATTTGGTGCTGGGCGCGACCCACCCCAACGTGCAGAAACACGAGGGCGAGCGCTATCGGACTTTGCTTGAGCGTCTGGCGGTGAGCTTGGGCGTGGCGGAGCATGTCCGCTTCCTCAATCGGTTCGTCGATCTGCCCGAGCTGTGCGAGTTCCTCGGTTGTGCCGATGTGTACGTCACCCCCTACGGGGATGAAGCGCAGATCACGTCGGGCACCCTGGCGTACGCGATGGCCAGCGGCAAGGCGATCGTTTCCACTCCCTACTGGTATGCCACCGAGATGCTGGCCGAGGAGCGGGGGGTGATCACACCTTTCGGCGACACCGAAGCACTGACCGCCAACGTTCTCGCTCTTCTGTCTGATCCCGTGCGTCGTCATGCCATGCGAAAACGGGCCTATGTGTTCACCCGGGACGCAGTCTGGAGCAAGGTGGCGCAGGAGTACTTGAACGTGTTTGCGGAAGCCAAGGAGCGCCAGCAATGGCGGCCGACGCGGGGGTTCCGGGCGCGAGCAATCCTCCCCACGTCCACGGCCCTGCCTGAGATCAATCTCGCGCACCTGCGGCGGATGAGCGACGGTGCCGGCCTCTTGCGGCACGCCACGTTCAACCTACCCGACCGCGCGCACGGGTACTGCACGGACGACAACGCAAGAGCCCTGGTCCTTACGGTGTCCGCTCAAGACCTCCTGCCCGGAGACGAGGGGCTCGCGTCGATGAGTGCCTGCTACCTCGGCTTCTTGAGTCACGCGCTCGACCCGGGTACGGGGCGCTTCCGCAACTTCATGTCCTACGACCGGAGATGGGAGGAGACCGAAGGCTCGGAAGACACCCAGGGGCGCGCCTTGTGGGCCCTCGGCGTCACCGTGGCACATGCTCCCGACGAAGGGCAGCGGGCGGCGGCCACCTCTCTGTTCCATCGGGCGCTTTCCGGCGCGGAGGCGCTTACGCACCCGCGCGCGTCGGCTCTCGCGCTCGTCGGCATACACGCCTACTTAGGGAGGTTCGCCGGAGACACAGGCGCGAAGCGCGTGGCCAAACTCCTGGCGCGGCGCATCCTCCACGACTTCAAGCGGAACGCCACCGACGACTGGTACTGGTTTGAGGACATCCTTACCTTCGACAACGGGAAGGTCGCCCAAGCCCTGCTCCTTGCCGGTACATTTCTCAAGGACAGGACGATCGTGGAGGTGGGCGTCAAGGCTCTCGAATGGCTTACCGACATGCAGTTCGCTAACGGCATGTTCCGACCCGTGGGTAACTGTGGCTGGTACCGAAGAGGCGGGCTCCGGGCGCGCTTCGACCAGCAGCCGATAGAGGCGCAGTCGATGATCGAAGTGTACGCTTCGGCCTACGCGGCGACCGGAGAGACTCGTTGGGCCGACCTAGCCGACCAAGTGTTCCAGTGGTACCTCGGCCAGAACGACCTCGGCGTTCCCATATGGGACTCGAAGACCGGGGCATGCTGCGACGGCCTTGGACCGGAGGGCCCCAATCTCAACCAAGGGGCGGAATCCACCCTGGCCTGGCTTCTCTCACTAACGCACATGCACAAGCTTCGCACCGCGCTCTCCGTTCGCTCTCCGGCGCTGCTTCAAGCGGCGGACCGGAAGAACTCGGTCTCGCTTGTGATAGCAGGTCGGCCCAGAAGCCCTGTGGCCCGAGCGCGAACGGGTTTTCCGGCTGGGCCGCCCTCCCGGGTGGACCCGGTTCCGAACTGAGGGCGAAGGACAGAGCCGGAATGCCCCCGTGACGCCTTGCGGCTGGGTTCGGACGCCGGTAATTGCGTGTACGAACGAGAAATCCGGGGGCTGGTTCTTAGACCCGACAGCGCAACACGAATACGTCAGGGGTGAGGGGTACATCTATTCCGATTCACGCTGCTAAGCGCCGGTAGTCGTGAACCAACCCGCCGAGCCGGTCTACCCGGACTATCTCCCCGTCGGCGCAGTTCAGGATGGGCCTGGGCTCCGGGGTGTGAAGGGATAGCCCCCGATGCGGACGCTCCTGGGTGTAGTGACTGACGTACTCCCTGAGGATTTTCCGGAGATGGCCCCCGCCGAGCACCAGGACATGGTCCACACACTCTCGCCGTGCCGTTCTTAGGAAGCGCTCGGCACAAGCGTTCGCCCGGGGTGAGTGGATCGGGCTGCGAATGACACGAACACACCTCCCCAGTGACACACCTCATCGAAAGCCCGCGAGTACGTGGCGTCGCGGTCCCGGATCAGGAACTGGGCTTTGGCGAGGCGATCTTCACTCGCGAGGGTGCGGGCCTGCTGGGTAACCCAGACGGAATGTGGATGGGCGGTGACGCCTGCCAGGTGGACCC
>DASRMJ010000283.1:0-2084 GCA_035647995.1 Thermoleophilia bacterium
GGGTGTGGCCGTCGAGCGCCCCGCATGCGGGTGAGGGGCGAGTGCGGAGCCCGGCGTGTCGGCCACTGAAGGCCCCCACAACCGCCCGAACGACCTTGCCCGCAGCCTGCTGCGGCACCCACTTGGGGGCGAGGCCGCTGACGGCGGCCTGGTGATAGCCATCCTCGGTCCCACCGGAGTCGGCAAGACCGAAGTCGCAGCGCGTGTCGCCCTTGAGTTGGGAGTCAGGGTGATCTCCTGCGACTCGATGCAGATCTATCGTGGCTTCCCGGTGCTCACGAACCAGCCCGGCGAGGCCGGGGCCGCGGGGAGCGTGCGCCACGAACTCGTGGCCGTGGCGGAGCCTCAGGAGGAGTGGAGCGCGGCGGCGTACGCGCGTCGGGCCCAGGCGCTCATCGACGAAGACATCGCGGCTACGGGATGGGCTGTGATCTCCGGCGGCACGGGGCTCTACATGCGCGCCGCCTTGGCGCCGCTGGCTATGGCGCGGCCTTGCGACCCTGAACGCCGCGCCGCCCTGGAACGCCTGGCCGCCAACGAAGGTCCGGAACGGATGCACGAGCGCTTGGCCGCTGCGGCTCCGGAGGTCGCCGAGAAGATCCATCCCCACAACGTGCGACGGGTCGTGCGTGCCTTGGAGGTGATCGAGGCCGGAGGAGCGGAAGGTTGGTCGGAGCGCCGCGATCTATGGCGACCCGAGTACCGTCACCCGACTCTGGTGGTGGTCTTGGCAGTCGACCGGACCGTGCTCTACGAGCGCATCGAGCGCCGGGCGCGGGAGATGGTGCGGAGCGGCGCCGTGGAAGAGGTGGAGCGGCATCGAGCACTCCAGTCGCGCGCGGGGGCGCCGCCACCCTCGGGATCAGGCGGGCCGGCAGAGGTCGCGTCCACGCTAGGAGCGCCCGCATCGCCGCCGCGGGGCGTCGAGCGCGCCATCGGCTACCGAGAGTTGGCCGCATACCTTGACGGCCGGATCTCGCGCGACGAAGCCATCGCCTCACTCGCTGCCGCGACGCGCCGCTACGCCCGGCGGCAGGTGACGTGGGTGCGCAAGCTCGGTGACGCTGATATCATTGACACTTCCGAGCGAAGCCCTCAGGAGACCTCCGCCGAGGTGCTGCAGGAGGCCTACGCTCTCCGCAGGATTCCGCCAACCGAGCCGGATGTGGGGTAGGAGCATGCGCTTCAGCAAGTGGCACGGCCTCGGGAACGACTACATCATCGTTGAAAAGACGGATCTGCCCGGCATTCCCACTTCTGACCAGTGCGCGCTGTTGTGCGATCGGCACTTCGGCGTGGGTGGAGATGGCATCCTCGTCCACTGTCCGCCCACCGGGGCGGTGCCTGGTGCCGTCGCCAGGATGCGCATCTTCAATCCCGACGGCAGCGAACCGGAGATGTGCGGCAACGGCATCAGGATGTTCGCGCTGTATCTGCAGAGGCGCGACCTCATCGGGGACGGCGAGGCGATCATCGAGACCCTCGCCGGACCCATCCGATCGACAGTGTTGGACGACGGCAGAGTGCGGGTTCACATGGGCACCGCGCGGTTCAACAGCCCGTCAATCGACTCCGTCCCGTGGGGTCCGGACGCCGAGATCGTCGAGCGCGAACTGGAAGCCGATGGAGTCGCCTACAACTTCACTTTCGTAGACGTGGGAAACCCGCACTGCATCATAGTCTGCGACTCGCTTGAGGCCGTTGACCTCGAGCGCGTCGGCCCTTCCATCGAGAACCACCCGCTCTTTCCGCATCGCACCAACGTGGAGTTCATCCAGTGGCGGCGGGACGACTCCGTCTCGATGCGCGTGTGGGAGCGCGGGGTGGGGGAGACCCAAGCCTGCGGCACGGGCGCGACGGCCGTGGGAGCGGCGGCGGTTCGTTTGGGCCTTGCCGGCAGTCCGGTCACCGTCCACCTGCTTGGGGGTGACCTGGAGATCGAGGCGGCTGACGATGGCCAGGTAGTCATGATCGGCACGGCCGACGAAGTGTTCACGGGCCGGCTCAGTCGAGACCTGTTGACCAGACTAGATTGGGCGGGAGACGACTCTTCGCGCCCTCCGACCACCACAAGGAGTAAGTAG
>DASRMJ010000284.1:0-3551 GCA_035647995.1 Thermoleophilia bacterium
CAAAGCCCCCGGTCCTAGAGACGGACCGGCACGCCGGCGGCGGCCATCCGTTCCTTGGCCTGCCGCACGGTGAACTCACCGTAGTGGAAGATCGACGCGGCCAGCACCGCGTCGGCTCCGGTCTCAAGGATGACCTGGGCCAGGTGGTCGAGGGTCCCGGCGCCCCCGCTGGCGATGACGGGCACCTCCACCGCCTGCGCGACGGCACGAGTGAGCTCCAGGTCGTAGCCGTCCTTGGTGCCGTCGCGGTCCATGGAAGTGAGCAGTATCTCCCCCGCTCCCCGACGAACCGCCTCGCGCGCCCACTCGACGGCGTCCCGCCTAGTGGTCAGACGACCGCCGTTGAGGAACACCTCCCACCGCGGCGCATCCCCGGCCACGCGCTTCGCGTCGATCGCCACCACCACGCACTGCGAACCGAACCGTCGGGAGCATCTCTCGATGAGAGTCGGATCGCGCAACACCGCCGAGTTCAGCGACACCTTGTCGGCGCCCGCTCCCAGTAGGGCGCGAACGTCGTCCTCGCTCCCGATGCCCCCGCCGATGGTGAAGGGTATGAAGAGCTCCTCCGCGCAGCGGCGGGCCAACTCGACGATGGTGTCCCGGCGCTCGTGCGACGCTGTGATGTCCAAGAACACGAGTTCATCCGCGCCTTCGCGATCGTAGAAGGCGGCAAGCTCCACCGGATCGCCCGCGTCACGGATGTCGACGAAGTTGGTCCCCTTCACCACCCTCCCCTTGTCCACGTCGAGACAAGGGATCACACGCTTCAGGTGCACGCTAGGGCTCGATCCCGTCAAGTACGTCCAAAGCCTGCTGAAGGGTGAAGATCTTCTCGTACAGGGCCCGACCGGCGATCACCCCTGTGACGCCGACAGGCTCGAGCCGCTTCAGGGCCCGCAGATCCTGCAACGAGGTGAGTCCGCCGCTCGCTATGACTTCCATCTCGGGGACCGACCGCACCAGCTCCTCGATCGCCTTCAGATTCATGCCGCCTAGCATGCCGTCACGGTCGATGTCGGTGTAGATGACCTCCCTGATGCCCGACTCTGCCAATTGCCGCACGAAGCTCGATGCGGACATCCCGCTGCGCTGGCGCCACCCGTGCGTGCTCACGAAGCCGTCCTCGGCGTCCACCGCCACGATCAACCTTGAACCCCAGTCGGCCAGCGCGGCTCGCAGGAACCCCTCGTCAAGGAGAGCGCCCGTGCCCACGATGATGCGGTTCACCGCGGTGCCCCTCAGCCGGTCGAGGGCGGCCTCCGAACGGATGCCGCCGCCGAATTGGACCGGCACCGTGACTGCTTCGGCTATCGCCGCCACTAGTGGGAGGTTGCGCATGTCGCCCTCACGCGCGCCGTCGAGATCGACGACGTGCAACGAGCGCGCGCCGGACTCCACCCATCTCCGGGCCACCTCCACGGGATCGTGGCTGAAGATGGTCTCGTCGGAGAAGTCACCGCGCCGAAGGCGCACACAGCGCCCGCCCTGTATGTCGATGGCCGGGAAGAGTCGCATCTGTTCCTCCTACCTCCGCCGGCTCACGAGCCCGGGGAGGACATTCATCGGTCTCACGTCAGTCTCGTCGCACTCGGCGGGCGAAGTTCTCGTATACCCGCAGGCCCAAGGCGCTGGACTTCTCCGGATGGAACTGGAAGGCCGTGACGTTCTCACGTTCCACGCCGGAGACGAAGGTGCTTCCGTACTCGGTGATGGTGAGCACGTCCGCGGGCCTCGTAGGCACGACCACGTAACTATGGACGAAGTAGAAGGCCGACATGTCGGGAACGCCCTCCAGAAGATCGGACTCCTTCACGATCTCCACCTGGTTCCAGCCGATGTGCGGGATCTTCGGACCCGGCGGCAGGCGCCGGACCTGCCCTCGGATCACGCCGAGACCCTCGACACCCGGACTCTCGTCACTGCTCTCGAAAAGCAGCTGCAGCCCTAGACATATCCCAAGAAACGGGACCCCTGCTTCGATCCGCTCGCGCAGGACCTCGGCAAGGCCGCGGCCCTCCAACTCGGCCATCGCCGCCCCGAAGGCTCCTACACCGGGTAGAACGAGACCGCCGGCGTCGCGGATGCGCCGGACGTCGCAACCCACTTCCGCTTGAGCACCCACGTACTCGAACGCCTTCTGCACCGAACGCAGGTTGCCGGATCCATAGTCCACCACATAGAGCACGGGGACTACAGTACCCCCTTCGTCGAAGGCACGTCGTGTACCCGCGGGTCGAGTCTGGTCGCCTGGTCGAGAGCCCTTCCGAATCCCTTGAACACCGCTTCGATGATGTGGTGAGGGTTCGATCCAGCCAAGAGACGGATGTGCAGCGTTATGCGGGCGTTGTTGACCAGAGCCTGAAAGAACTCGAGTGCGAGGTCGAGGTCGAAGCCTCCGATATTGGCGTGCGAGAGGTCGACGTTGTAGGCGAGGTAGGGGCGCCCGCTGATGTCGAGGCTGACCAAGGCGAGGGCCTCGTCCATAGGGAGCTGGACGCTCCCGTAACGCGTGATGCCGCGGTTATCTCCCAAGGCTTGAGCTAGGGCGGATCCGAGGCAGATGCCCACGTCTTCCACCGTGTGGTGCCCGCCGGTCTGAAGGTCGCCGGTGGCCTGCACCCGCAGGTCGAAACGTCCGTGGGCGGCGAAGAGATCGAGCATGTGGTCGAGGAACCCGATCCCGGTGGAGACCTCACACACGCCCCCACCATCGAGCCCCAGACTGACCGAGACCTCGGTCTCACGGGTGCGGCGTTCGACCTTGGCCGTGCGGCTCTCACCCGATGTGTTCGTCACGATTACCTCCCCCGTCCCTGGCCCGGTTTCACCCTGAAGTCGGACCGTGGTTGGAGGATAGCATACCGTCTCGCGCGCTCGGGGAGGGTGGCCGACGCGGCACTCAGAGAGGCTGCGGCCCCTCGCCTCCCGCGTCGGGTGCTCGGGGGACACGCATTTCGGCCGAGAGGCGGTGGAACTCGAAACCCTCGCTGCGGGCGATGCGCGCCAAGTGCACGGTCAGCGCGCCGGCCGCGCCGGCCGGCACCTCCACGACCGACGATCGGCGCACGAAGGTGTCCACGGAGAGCGGCGACGAGAAGCGCGCCGCGCCGCCGGTGGGCAGCACATGGTTCGAACCCGCCACGTAGTCACCGAAAGCGGTGGGAGTGTGACCGCCCAGGAAGACCGCGCCGGCCGATCGCACGCCAGCCAGGAAGCCACGCGCATCGTCCAAGTGGAGTTCGAGATGCTCGGGCGCGTACGCTTCCACCAGCAACGCCGCCAACTCCTCGAACGACTCCCCCGGCACCGGATAATAGGCGAACAGGCCGTCTCGATCGCCTGTTCGCTCGTCTTCGCCGGGGAGAGAGACAAATGCCGCGGAAGCCCGGCGGAGCGACTCGATCTCGGCGGTGACGGCGCGGCACACCTCCAAGGAAGGAGCCACCAGCACCGCCGACGCTCCGCTGCCGTGTTCCTCCTGTGCCAGCATGTCCACCGCCACGAGTCGGGGGTCGCAGGCGGCGTCGGCCACCACCACCACTTCACTC